>VXMP01000041.1 GCA_009841075.1 Acidimicrobiia bacterium
GTGCGGGGCATGGTGGGGGTGGCGGTGGCCTGTATCGACGCCGAAGAGATAGAAGGGGCCTATCCCTGCGGGAACTGCCGCCAGCTGATGAACGAGTTCGGGGTGGAATGGGTGGTGGTAACGGCCGGTGAGGGGAGCCAGGTGCGGCGACACGACTTCTCCCACCTCCATCCCTACGGGTTCTTTCTCTGATGGATTACGGGCTCCGGTTCCCGGTTAAACCCATGATGGCCCGACTAAAGGCCTCCCCACCGATGGGGGAGGGCTGGGTTTACGAGCCCAAATGGGACGGGTTCCGGATGATCGCCTTCGGCGGGGAGCCGCTGGGAATGGCCTCCCGGAACGGTAAAGATCTGCTGCGTTATTTCCCCGAACTCCGTCCGGGCCTGGAACGGTTGCCGCCCGGAACGGTGGTAGACGGAGAGATCGTCCTGGTGGTGGACGACGTCACCCAATTCGATCTCCTTCAGATGCGCATCCATCCCGCCGAGTCGCGCATCAAACGGCTGGCCGAGGAGCTGCCCGCCCGATTGGTCGCCTTCGACCTGCTGGTGGACTCCGGCGAGGTCTTGCTCGATCAGCCCTATCAAAGCCGAAGGGAGCGGCTGGAAGGAGCGGTCGGAGGGCTGGGCACCCCCTGGTATCTCACCCCGGTCACCCGAGATTTCGAGCAGGCCACCGCCTGGTTCCACGATTTCGAGGCGGCCGGTTGCGACGGAATCATCTCCAAACAGGACAGCGGGGTCTACGCCCTCGGCAAGCGGGCCTGGGTCAAATGGAAGCATCGCCGCCAGGTGAACTGCGTTATCGGGGGGTTCCGCATCCATAAAGAGGGCGACCGGGTCGGTTCGTTGTTGCTCGGGGTTTACAACCCGGAAGGAGAGCTTCACTTCCTGGGGCATACGTCAGGTTTTTCCGACCAGGAACGGATCGACCTGCTGGAGGCGCTGAACGGGATCCGATCCGACCGGAGCTTCGGCGGTGACAAAACCAGGTCGCCCGGCTCGGAGAATCGCTGGACAGGTAAACGGTCGACGGATTGGGTTCCGGTTCAACCCCTCCTGGTGGCGGAGATCAGCTACGACCAGCTGGAGGGTTGGCGCTTCCGCCATGCGGCTCGGTTGGAGCGTTGGCTACCCGACCATAACCCGAAGGACTGCACCGCCGATCAGCTGGAAAGACCCAAAGGAATGGGATTTTCGCAGATCTTTGCCTGATCTGAACCCAAAGAGGATCTCTACTCCCAATTGGCCTTGACCATCCGGGAAGGCTGCACCCGAGGTGGTTCGCCGGGCATCTTGGGATAGTTGGGAGGCCAGGGCGCATCGCCGATCCCGTCGGCCTCGTCTCGTGCCACCCATTCGAGCAGAGGTTCGATTCCGCCGGCCTGTTCGTCTATACCATCGGTCAGGTCACCCACGGTCTCATAGCGCCGGGCGAACTGATCCAAAGGGAAGTCCTCGATCTCCACATCAGGTAGTTCGTCCCAGGTTAGGGGGGCCGACACGAACCCGGTGGGCCGGACCCCGTAGGCCGAGGAAACCGTCTTATCCCAGGCGTTCTGGTTGTAGTCGATGAACACCCCCCGCCGCTCCTCTTTCCACCATTTGGTGGTGACCACCTCGGGGTAGCGTCTTTCCATCTCCCGACCGAAGGCCAGTACCGCCCGGCGGGTCTGGTAGAAATCCCAGTGGGGTTTGATGCGTATGTAGACGTGGATACCCCGACTACCCGAGGTTTTCGGCCACCCCACCAAGCCGACCTCTTCGAGGAGATCCCGACTTCTCATCGCCGCCTGTTTGACGTCCGCAAAGCTGAACCCGTCGGTGGGATCAAAGTCCAGCCGCAGCTCGTCCGGACTGTATAGGTCTTCGGCTCTCACCGGCCAGGGATGCAGGTCGAGGCAGCCCAGCTGGACCAGCCTCAGAATGTCCGCCCGGGTTCTGGGGACGTTCATACGCCCGGGCCGCTGGGAGGGAAACCGTAGGGGAGCGGTCTCAAAGGGGGTGTTTTTGGAGGCGCGTTTGTGATAGATCGGGTCGGTTTCCACGTCCTTCATGTAGCGCTTCATCATGGTGGGGCGACCGAACACCCCGCGCAGGCATCCTTCGGAAACGGTTCGAAAATGGTTTACGACATCCAGCTTGGTCCAACCCTGGCGGGGGAACACCACCCGATCCGGCGAGGTTATCCGAACCTGTTCGCCGTCGATCTCGACCGAGGTTGCCTCCGCCATAGCATCCTCCTAATGCTCTCTTAACACCTCGGCCAGCTTGGGCAGAACGTTATGGACGTCTCCGACTATTCCCAGATCGGCCACCGAGAAGATGGGGGCTTCCGGATCCTTGTTGATGGCGACTATGCGCTTGGAATCTTTCATCCCGACCAGGTGCTGCATGGCACCGGAAACCCCGCAGGCAATATAGACCTCGGGCTTGACCGTCTTGCCGGTCTGTCCCACCTGTTTGGAGTAGGGAACCCATCCGGCGTCGACTATCGCCCGGGTGGCACCGGTAGCAGCCCCCAACGGCTCGGCTACCTCCTCGATCAAAGAGTAGGCCTCGGCTCCTCCCAGCCCTCTTCCTCCGGAGATGATTACCTTGGCGCTGCTCAGCTGCGGGCCCTCCGACTGCTCTACCTTCGAGCCGAGCACTTGGGCCGAACCGGCGTGTCCGGCCTCGGGAAGCCGATGTTCTTCCACCCGACCGACCGTCCCTCCTCGCGGTTCGGCGGCAAAGGATTTGGGTCGCACCAGCACCAAGGCCGGTCCCTGGGCGGTAAAGGAGGTCTCGACCAGCTTGGTGCCGCCGAATAATTCGCTGGTTACCCGGTAACCCGATTCGAACGCCACGTCCACCGCGTTGGAAATAACCGGACGGTTGATCCGGGCCGCCAGCCGACCTGCCACGTCCCTGGAGGCATAGGTTTGGGCGAAAAGAACCGCTTCCGGCGATTCCTGTTCGATCAACCCGGCCAGGGTTATGGACACCGCCGCAGCCGGAAGCCCGCCCCCGCCCGTCAGGACATACACCGCGGACGCCCCGTATCTTCCCAGCTCGGCGAGTACCTGCTCCGAAGCCTCTCCCAGGTAGATAGCGACTGTTTCGCCGTGTGAGGCGGCCTTGGAAAGAACCTCCAGGGCGGACTCCCCCGGCCCGCTATCCGTTCCCTCGATGAAAACCCAGACTGACATGGCTTATATAACCTTGGCGGATTCGAGAAACTCTACGATGCGGAGGTGACCGGTCCCATCGTCTTCCACCACCTCGCCGCCTTGACGCTCCGGGGCAGGTTCCACCGAAACCACCCGCTGACCCGAGGTCTGGGCCACCCCCAGATCGGCCGCCGTCATGGTTTCTATCGGCTTGTTCTTGGCGGCCATGATCCCGCGGAAGGTGGGGTAACGGGGTTCCACAGCTCCGGCGGTAACCGACAATACGGCCGGTGTCCCGGATCGAACATCGTCAAAACCGGAAGCGGTCTGCCGCTCGATCCGAAGGTCGGCACCGTCCATCTCCACCCGTCTGGCGAAGGTCAGGGCCGGCACCTCCAAGAACTCGGCGATCATCTGCGGTACCACCCCGGAGTATCCGTCGGTGGATTCCACTCCGGTGACCACCAGATCAAAGCCCTGCCGGCGGGCGGCGGCGGCCAACACCCGGGCGGTAGTCAAGGCGTCGCTGTCCTCCAGGGAGGGGTCATCCACCATCACCGCCTGGTCAGCACCCATGGCCAAGGCCTGGCGGATTCCCTGCATGGTGCCGGAGGGACCCATCGACAGCAGGCAGACCGTGCCATCGGTCTGTTCGGCCAGGTTGAGTCCCACTTCGATGCCGTATCGGTCGGTGTCGTCGAGGATCTGCTCCGCCGGCCGGATCAGGCGGTTGGTTTCGCTGTCCAGCTTTCCCGGGGTGGCCGGGTCAGGGATCTGTTTCACACATACCACTATGCGCATACCGGACTCCTATTAAACCGGATGAGAGGGGAACACATTTTAGCGGAGCGGGGGGCTTTCAATTGCATTCTTCGATGATCAGAGGGCGAGGATCCGGTGGCAGGGCTCCGATCGTATAGGCCTGCCGAACCAGGTCGGCTGCCCGATCGGCCCCAGGTGGTTGGTTGAAGCGCAGGCTCACCAAAACGTCTCCTTCGGTTACCCTGTCGCCCACCTTGGCCGACAGGGTTAGACCCACTCCTCGGTCTATCTGGTCTTTCATGGTCAGCCGTCCGGCTCCGAGGCTCAGGGCGGCCAGGCCGATGTCACGAGTGTTGATCGAAGTGACGTAGCCGGTATCCCAGGCTCGGATCCTTCGGGTGTGGGCCGCTTGCGGAAGCCTTCCCGGTTCTTCCACCACCCGAGGGTCACCACCCTGGGCTTTGATCATTTCGGCCAGCTTCTTCAGACCGTCCCCTGAGGCCAGGTGCCGGTCGATCAGGCCTGCGGAGTCTTCGTATCCGGCCATTTCCAGCATGGCGATGCCGAGCGCCCGGACGATTTCGGTCAGGTCGGGCGGACCCTGGCCCCGTAGAACGGAGATCGCCTCGGCCAGCTCGTTGGCATTGCCCACCTCCCGTCCCAACGGCTGGTTCATGTCGGTAAGCAGGGCTCGGGTGGCTACTCCGTGCGCCCGGCCGATACCGATCATGGTTTCGGTCAGCCGACGGGCGTCCTCTATTTCCCGCATAAAGGCACCCGAGCCCACCTTGATATCCAACACCAACCCATCCAGCCCTTCTACCAACTTTTTGGACATGATGGAAGAGCTGATCAGAGGGATGGAGGAGACGGTGGCGGTGCTGTCCCGGAGCGCGTACAGGATCCGGTCGGCCGGAACTATCCGGTCGGACTGACCGGCGATTATCACCCCGTGTCTGGAGGCGATCCGGTTGAACTCCTTGGGGCTGAAGGCGGTACGCAGACCTCGAATCGACTCCAGCTTGTCGAGCGTTCCGCCGGTGTGTCCCAAGCCCCGACCGGACATCATCGGAACGGTTACCCCGCAGGACGCAACCAGGGGGGCCAGGCAGAGGCTGACCTTGTCGCCCACCCCGCCGGTGGAGTGTTTGTCCACCTTGGGTTGGTCAGAAGAAATGTTCAGCCGGTCGCCGGATCGGATCATGGCACCGGTCAAGGCGGCCAGCTCCGAGTCCGACATACCCTGGAAGTAGATGGCCATCAGCATGGCCGCCGCCTGATAATCCGGTATGGAACCTGCCACCACCCCGGAAACGAAACCCTGCAGGTCGGCCTCGTCCAGCTCGCCGCCGTCCCGCTTGTGCCGGATAGCCTCTCGGATGGGTCGTCCGCTCATTTATCCGGCCCTACGGACCCGGTTCTCGTGCACCCTCACCCCCTCTTGGGTAAGCCGCCGAGCCTGTTCATCCTCCAAACCTGGCACCAGCCGACCCTCTTTGGTTACCACCCGCCACCAAGGAAGGCCGTCCGAGTTGGAGAGGAGCCGTCCTACCGCTCGGGCCGCGCCTTCCCGTCCGGCCTGAGCGGCTATTTCACCGTAGGTGGTCACCTCGCCTACCTGCAGGCCGGAGATTATTTTCCGTACCTGCCGGGCGAAACGATCGTCGGGAGGGCCGGTCATGTGGTACCGAAGAGTCGGTCGCCCATATCGCCCAAACCCGGCACGATGAAAAAGGTTTCGTTCAGATGGGAATCGATCGCCGCCACCGTCAATTGCAGGTCGGGATGGTCCTGCCCGATCCGTTCAATACCCTCCGGTGCGGCCACCACACACAGAGCCATAACGTGTTGGGCGCCGGCTGCCTTGACCTGCTTCACCGCCCAGGACAGCGAACCTCCGGTAGCCAGCATGGGTTCCAAGACCAGTACCGTCCTTCCGGCCATCGCCGGGAATTTGTGGTAATAGGATCGGGGTTGGGCGGTGGTTTCGTCCCGTTCCACCCCTACATATCCGACGGCCACCTCGGGTATCAAACCCACCACCCCTTCCAACAACCCGAGTCCGGCCCGGAGTACCGCCACCGCCACGGTCGGACGGTCCGGCCGGTAACCGGTAGTCGGGGCCAACGGGGTTTCCAACCGATACCGGCTTTCCGGTACCCCGGAGGTGGCTTCCAGGGCCAGGATAAGGGCCAGCCGGTTGGTCGCCGACCGGAACTCGGCAGGTCCGGTGGATCGGTCGCGGAGTATGCTCAGAAAATGGCGTCCGAGCGGATGGTCAACGACGGTTATTTCCAAGGGCGGGTCTTCCTAAGGGGGTGCCGGGGATAGAATACCCGGCTATCCGGTCGGTCAAATGATAGAAGGTGGGCAAGTTGTCGACCGGCACCCGAAAAAGAGAGGTTTTATTTGTTCGAATCCCTGACCGCTCGGCTTGAATCCGCTCTCGGACAGGTCCGAGGCAAGGTCCGATTGAGCAGTCGACTGGTCGATGAAACCCTGGGCGAGGTTCGGCTGGCTCTACTGGAAGCCGATGTTAACGTTGAGGTCGTCAACCGTCTCCTGGGCCGGATCAAGAAGAAGTCGGTAGGAACAGAGGTTCAGAAAAGCATCGTCCCCGGCCACAAGGTAATCAAAATCGTTCACGATTGCCTGGTCGAAACCCTGGGCACCGAGACGGTTCCCCTGGTCGTTTCGGCCAAGAAACCCCAGGTTACATTGGTAGTTGGTCTGCAGGGCTCGGGTAAGACCACTTCCGCCGCCAAGCTGGCCTATCACCACCAAAGCTCGGATAGGAAGGTGATGCTGGTAGCGGCCGATCTGGTTCGCCCCGGTGCGGTAGAGCAGCTGATGGAGCTGGGGGAAGGGATCGGAATCCCCGTTTTCGCCGGTCGGGACCGCAATCCGGTTGCGGTGGTACGCAAGGCTTTGCAGCAGGCCGGACGGACCGATGTCGATTCGGTGGTGGTCGATACGGCCGGGCGAACCCAGATCGATCGGGCGCTGATGACCGAGTTGGGCACCATCGCCCGGGTTAGCGATCCGGATGAGGTGTTGTTGGTGCTGGACGCCATGACCGGCCAGCAGGCGGTGGCGGTCGCCCAGGGCTTCCAGGAAAACATCAACCTGACCGGCGTTCTCCTCTCCAAGCTGGACAGTGATGCCCGGGGCGGGGCGGCCATTTCGGTGCGGGAGGCGACCGGGGCACCCATCAAATTGGTCGGAACCGGAGAGCGCCCCGGCGATCTTGAGGTGTTCCATCCCGATCGGATGGCCTCTCGTATCCTGGGTATGGGCGACATAATCACTTTTTTCGAGAAGGCCGAGCAGGCCATGGACGCCAAGCGGGCCGAGGAAATGGCCGATCGTCTGATCCGCAACCAGTTCACCTTCGAGGATTACATCGAACAGATCAAAGGAATGCGTAAAATGGGTTCTTCCGGGGAGCTTCTTGGTATGATTCCCGGGCTGCGTCCGGCTCCGGCGGATATTCAGGCAGTGGACCAGGAGATCCGTCGCTCAGAGGCCATAATCTGCTCGATGACACCTTCTGAACGGACCAACCCTAGAATCATCAACGGCAGCCGCCGACAAAGGATCGCCAAGGGTTCCGGGACATCCGTTCAGGATGTGGCGTTTTTGGTGAAACACTTCGGCCGGCTCAGAAGCGTGTTCCAGTCCTTGTCTACCGGGGGGCCCGGGGGTGCACCCCCCAGGTTGCCTAAGGCCTTGACGGCATTGTCACAAGGAGGTTTGCTGGGGACCCTTACGGCCCCGGGCAAGGGCGGCCAAAGCAGAAATCGGCCCCGACCGGCCGGTAATGCCAAGAAACCCAGGACAGCGAAGAAGCGACAGAAGAAGAAAAAGAGGTGAATAGATGGCGGTGAAGCTCCGACTCCGAAGAATGGGAAAGAAGAAGCAACCAACCTACCGGGTGGTGGTAGCCGATGCCAGAGCCCCCCGTGACGGGCGGATTATCGAGTCAATCGGTCGCTACGACCCCCGACAGGAACCCTCCTTGGTAGAAATCGACATGGATCGGGCTCGTTACTGGCTGGGTACGGGAGCTATACCCACCGAACGGGTTCAGAAGCTGCTGGAGATTACCGGTGCGGTAGAGGCCCCCAAGGTTTCTCGCAGCGGGGTCTATCGGCTGGATGACCCTCCGGCACCGCCGCCGGCCGACACAGTGGATGAGGATACGGTGGATCAGCCTGAGACAGCGGATGAGGAGACATCTGACACAGAGACCGTTGCTACCGAAACAGCTGATACTGAGACAGTTGCTACCGAGACAGCTGAGGCTGAGACAGTCGATACTGAAACAGACTCTCCGGAAACCCCGGCTGCCGAAACGGTAGATTCCGCTCCCGAAGAGGAGGAGTCGGTTTCAGAAGAGGCCGAATCGGTGGAAGAAGCAGAAGTTACGGAGAAAGAGGGTGAGGAAAGCTCGTGAAAGACTCGATTGTGGAACGGGTTATACGGTATGTGGTTACTTCTATCGTCGATAACGCCGAGGCGGTGGATATCAGCCTGGTCGACCAGGGCGAAGATCATGTACTAGCCGAGGTCAAGACGGCTCCCGGCGAGATGGGCCGGGTGATCGGGCGAGGCGGACGGGTGGCCAGAGCCATTCGGGCCATCGCCCAGGCGGCCGGCGACGAAGAAGGCCTGCAGGTGGCCGTGGAGTTCGTGGACTGACCTCTGGTTTGGAGCGATCCAACCCCCGGCAGCCTGGAGATCAGGACCGGGTAGTGGTGGGTCGGATAATCCGACCGCATGGACCAAACGGTCTGGTTCGGGTAGGAATAGAGTCGGACAACCCCCATCGTTTCGTTCCGTCTGCCCGGTTCCGTACCGACCACCCCGATGCCCCGCTTCTCATACTTAAAAGTGTTCGTCCGGCCCAGGACGACCTGATCGCCGAATTTGCCGGAATCACCTCCAAAGAGCAGTCCGCCGCCCTGGTCGGGCATGACCTGATGATCAGTCCGGATGAGCGGCGGGCTCTCCGGCCCGATGAGTTTTGGCCCGATCAGCTGGTCGGCCTGGAAGTACGGGTCACCTCTGCGGTGGTCGGTAGGGTGGTGGAGTTGGTCGAAGGACCACAGGATCGGCTAAGGATCGTCAAGACCGACCTCACCTTCGCCGAGATTCCGTTTGTAAAGAACCTGGTCCCCGAGGTCAATCTCCAGAAGGGTTGGCTCCGTATCGATCCCCCCGAAGGTTTACTTGATTAGCCCCACCCGAAATCCGGACCCCCACCCAAGATTGGCAGGGTACACCAGTAAAAATACCTCACCTGTCGTTTCGCCTGAAACACCATATAAACTGGGGAAACGCTAACGAGAACGAGAAAATCGCCACACCTCATCCGGCTACGCCGGGCCCCAGCCCCCGCCACCGCCGCCGAAGAAGGAGCGTGGTGAGCCATGCCCGGACTGAAGCCGGGAGACTATTGTTTGGCTTTCGCTCCATACGTTTATGTTCCCTGAGTTGCCGGGGATCCGATCGGGGTTCCTACTCCTCTTACCCGGCCTTCGGTGCTTGGCAACCCTCTATGTATCATGACTTTCAGAAAAGGTCAACCCCTAATTTCGAGAACGCGAAAAAATCCCCCAAGCACCCTTGAACTACCTTTTCTGCTGGCGGATTAGGCCCAGGTTTAGGAGGGTTCTGAAATACAGCGGAAGCCGATATGTCCGGTGGAGGTGTCGGGGGTTTGGGGTTGGCGGGCTGCCGGTCGGTAACGAAAACAGTATCGGATACTGCAGAGGTGGGATCCGCCTTTGATGGTCAGGTAGGGGATGGGCTCGGTCCCCTGGTCCGGGTCGGAGGGGCCGGTCGGACCGCAGCCGGGTGGGATGGAAGAGCCAGGTCGGTCAAAGGGGGTTGAGGTCCACTCCCAAACGTTTCCGGTCAGGTCGTGCAGGCCGAAACCGTTGGGCGGATACCATCCCACCGGACTGGTGAGCACCCAACCGTCCAGGCGGGTGTTCTCGTAAGGGAACCGGCCCTGCCAGGTGTTGGCCCGGGGGGCGCTCTCCTGATAATCCTGGTTTCCCCATTCGAACACTTTCCCCTCCCTTCCTCCCCGGGCGGCGTACTCCCACTGTTCCTCGGACGGCAGGGCTTTCCCGGCCCACCGGGCGTACTCCAGGGCATCCTGATAGGCCACGTGGACTACCGGATGTTCTTCCAGCCCCTCCAGGTCGGATCCCGGCCCCTGTGGTTGCCGCCAGCAGGCACCGGGTGTCCACTTCCACCAGGCGCAAAAGTCGGTTAGCGGAACCGGCCTCTCGGTCATGGAGAACACCAGCGAGCCGGGTACCAGGTCCCGGAGTTGGGCCAGGGGATAGCGGGTCGGATCGGGTGGCTTCTCGGCCACGGTGACGTATCCGGTCTCGGCTACGAACCCCATAAAGGCGCGGTTGGTAACCGGGAAAACGTCGATCAGGAAGGGTTCTACCTCCACCATTCGGGTGGGACGTTCCTCGGGATAGTGATGATCCGAGCCCATCAGAAAACGGCCGGCCGGAACCAGGATCTGTTCTACCGGAGGATGCGAGCCGGTGGTCGGCATCCCCTTATTTTTTTCGGTTGATAAGTTGCCGTGCCAACTCGCGGGCCTCGTCCAGAGAGTCGGCGAAATGATCCTCGTCCACCCGGCGCAGAACGTTCATAGATTCCAGGTTGGTTTTTGGGGTTCCGTCCAGGCCCATCACAATGCACTCGGTGTTCTCGGCCAAGGCGGTGTCGATCAGCCTCCCCACCACTAAGGAGGCGCTCTGATCAAGGTAGACCGTGTCGGAGAAATCCAGGATCACCACCTCGTGTTCTCGGATATCGAGCCCGATGGTGGTGGTCATCTGTTTGGCCGAGGCCACGGTAAACGTTCCGCGCAGGGCAACCAGCCCGACCTGGGCCGAGAACATATCGAAGTCGTCGCCGTCGTCGTCATCCAAGCTGAGGAAGCTGGTGTCCAACAGCGGAACCGACACGATGCTGTCCAGCTCCAGCTTTTCGAATTGGCGGGCACTGGTCAGGGCGGCGGCTATCAAACCGATCCCGACCGCCGTGACCAGATCGACGAACACGGCCAGACCGGTGGTGATGATCATCACGATAAAATGTTCCCGCTGGATAATGCGGAAACGGGCAAAAAAGCGCCAATCGACAATGTCGAAACCCACCTTGGCCAGCACCCCGGCCAGGACCGCATGGGGGATGCGGTCAACGTAGCGGCCCGCGCCCAGGACCAGGATGAGGATTACCGAGGCGCAGACCACGCCGGCCATCTTGGAGCGCCCTCCGGCTCGGATGTTGGCGACCGTACAGGTGGTGGCCCCGGCCCCTGGTATGGCCCCGAAAAAGCCGGCCAGTACGTTACCCAGCCCGGCACCGATCAGTTCCTGGTTGGGTTTGTGGTCGTCGCCGGTCATCGAGTCGCCCACCAAAGCGGTGAGCAGGCTGTTGATCGAGGCTATCAGGGCGATGGTCAGAGCAGGTAGGGCGGAGTCGGCCAGCAGCCCAAAAGAGAAGGAGGGGAGGACGATATCGAACAGGCCGGTGGGCACCTCCCCGATTACCGGCGCGTCGGTGAACACGGTTACCCCCAAGACGGTTCCCACCAGAAGGGCCACAATCGAGGCCGGCAGAAAAGTATGTAACCGCTTAGGCCAAAGGGCGCTTATCCCGATCGCCGATCCGCCCAGGATGAGCGCGCTCAGGTTGATATCGGTCAGGGCGCTGGGCCATTGGCGGAGAGCGGACAACGGCCCGCCCAGGGCATGCGGAGCACCCAACAGGGGCAGGGTGTTGACGAAAAGGATTATCCCACCCACACCGGTGGTGAAACCGGCGATAACGGGATACGGGGTGTAGGCGACGAAACTGCCCAGACGTAGAAGGCCGATCAGAATCTGGAAAATACCCGCCAGGATGACCACGAAAAGGGCCTTCTCCAGGTCGCCGTCGGCGGTGATGAACACCACGGAAATCGCCACGGCCAGGGGGGCGGTCGGACCGGAAATCTGGGTGTTGGTCCCTCCGAACAGGGCGGCGAAGAACCCCACGATGATCGCCCCATACAGCCCGGCAATCGCTCCCAGGCCCGAGGCCACCCCGAAGGCCAGGGCCAGCGGCAGGGTAACCACCGCCGCGGTCAGGCCTCCGAACAGATCATCGCGAAACCCGGTCAGGCTGTATTTCACGGTTTTACTTTAATAAGCGGTGTCCTGATTAGGCCGGACTTAGGAGGGCGTCGAACGCTGGTAGATTCGTCCCTTGAATGGACTACAGACCACCCACCCCTCGGCAGGCGGTGGAATACATCGACGGGAAAAGGGACTTTCGCCCCCTGTTCAAACACGCCGGACACCTGCGTGACGAGGGGCGAGGCCGAACCATAACCTTCAGCCCCAAGGTGTTTATCCCCCTGACCACCCTCTGCCGTGACGTATGTACCTATTGCACCTTCGCCAAACCTCCCGGGGGAGGCGGCCAATATCTGAGGCCCGAAGACGTGGTGGCCATAGCCGAAGCCGGTGATGCGGCCGGATGTCGTGAAGCGCTCCTGACCCTGGGTGACCGTCCGGAAGAGCGTTGGTCGCAGGCTCGGGATTTCCTCAACGAGCAAGGGCACCGCACCACCATCGATTACGTCCAGGAGATGAGCGAGTTGATCGTGGACCGCACCGGACTGTTCCCTCATGCCAACCCCGGCAACATGACCGCTCGCGAAATGGAGGGGTTGCGACCCTCCAACGTTTCAATGGGGATGATGTTGGAAAACATCTCGCCTCGGCTGATGGAGCCGGGCATGCCCCATTACAACTGTCCTGATAAGGACCCGGCCTTGCGGATGCAGACCATCGAAAACGCCGGTGTGGTGCGGGTACCTTTCACTACCGGATTGCTGGTCGGGATCGGCGAGAACAGTCGGGAAATAGTCGACAGCCTGTTTGCGATCCGGGAAGTACACCGGCGATGGGGTCACATCCAGGAGGTCATCATCCAGAACTTCCGAGCCAAGGCCGACACCAGGATGCGCCGGTCGGCCGAACCGATACCGCAGTGGTTTGCCCGGGTGGTGGCCGTAGCCCGCTGGATCCTCGGCCCTCAGGTCAACCTGCAAGTACCCCCCAACCTCACCGAGCGTTACGAAATATATCTGGAAGCGGGGATAAACGACTGGGGTGGGGTCTCTCCGCTTACCATTGATTGGGTGAACCCGGAGGCACCCTGGCCCCATCTGGAGGAACTAAAAGCCCGGACCGAGGCAGGTGGGTTCGAGCTGGCACCCCGTCTTCCGGTATATCCGGATTTCATCAGTAACCGGTGGATAGATCCGGGGCTGATCGACCGAGTGCACGCCGCCACGGACGACCGGGGGTACGCTAGGAGGGTATCTAAGGAGGCATCTGTATGACCGGCGCGGTGTTAACCCATTCCCTTACCTTCTGTCGTCTCCGCCCGGCTGATGATGTCACCCCCGAAACGGCCCTGACCCGCCGGGCGGAAGGCACCACCACCCTCGAACTCGAACACCCGGACGACCTCTCGGTAGCCGCTTGCCTGGCCGGAGGGGTACTCCCGGTAGCCACCGGGGAAACCGACACAGACGTGGCCGCCTGGGTGGTTGCGCCTCGGGCGGCCCTCGGATTGGCAGACGAAGGTATACCGGGTTGGCGGATCACCGTCGACCATGTCGATGACCGGGCCGAGGTGATCGACTCCCTGGCCAGAACGGGTGCCGCCTTTCTTCGCACCGGAAGGAGTCGGGTAGCCGAAGCAGCCGACCTCTGCGGACTTCCCTCTATCGAGGCCCGCCCCTCCGTTTTTGTCGATTCGGTGGACGAGGCCGTAGCGGCCGCCCAGGCCGGTGCCGGCGATTTTCTGCTCCGGGATTGGGATACCGAACGGATCGGGGAACTCCGGGAAGCCCTGGGGGGCCGGTTGGTCGAACGGGTGGCTTTTCCGGGCGGAATCACGGCGGAGCAGGCCCGAACAAGTCTGTCGAAGGATCTGCTGAAGGCCTACCTCGACCAGGTCGATGCGGCCGGGTTCGCCCGCCCCCGATACGAATGGGCACCAGGCCAACCCTCCCGACCGCCGCTTAATCTCAAGAGAGTCTCGGCGGCCTGGCCGGATGCGCTCTGGACGGACGGTTCCTGGTCAGGTATAGGGTCGGCCTCCCCACCGGTGCGCCAAATCCTTGATCGGTCGCTTCAAGGTACCCCGCCTTCGGTGGATGAGATCACCCGACTTTTCTCCGCCCGAGGCGATGACGTGGACGCTATCGCCGCCACCGCCGATCTGATCCGCCAGGACCGGGTGGGAGAAACCGTTACCTATGTGGTGAACCGCAACATCAACTACACCAACGTCTGCTATTTCCGGTGCGGCTTCTGTGCCTTCTCCAAGGGTCCCCGCAGCCTGAACCTGAGAGGCGACCCCTATCTGATGTCGATCGAAGAAGTGGTTAACCGCACCCTCGAAGCCGCCGACCGAGGGGCGACCGAGGTTTGTCTTCAAGGAGGGATTCATCCGAGTTTCACCGGCCGGTTCTACGTGGACGTGCTGACTTCGATCAAAAAGGTCGCCCCCGAAATACACGTGCACGGGTTCACTCCTTTGGAGGTCTGGCAGGGAGCGGAAACCCTGGGGATGACCGTCCGTGATTTCCTGACCATGCTCAAGGAGGCGGGCCTGGGCACCCTACCGGGTACGGCAGCCGAAATCCTGGACGACCGGATCCGCCGCAGCCTATGTCCCGACAAGATCCGCACCGCCCAATGGGCCGAGGTAATGCTGACCGCCCACGATCTTGGTCTCCGGTCCACCTCCACCATCATGTTCGGCCATATCGACGACCCTCGGGCCTGGGCCAATCATCTGGAGGTGCTACGCCGCATTCAGCGTCGCACCGGAGGTTTCACCGAGTTGGTTCCCTTGCCTTTTGTCCACATGGCCGCGCCTATTTATCTGAGAGGTCGGGCCCGTCCGGGACCTACCTGGGATGAGGTAGTCCTGGTTCATGCGGTAGCCAGACTGGCCCTGGACGGTCTGATTCCTAACATCCAGGCCTCCTGGGTAAAGCTGGGGCTGGAAGGCGCGGCCCGACTGCTGTCCGCCGGGTGTAACGACTTTGGGGGGACCTTGATGAACGAGACCATTTCCCGGGCGGCCGGAGCAGCGCACGGCCAGGAGGTGGACGCAGAGCAGTTCGAGGCGGCCATCAAAGAGGCTGGGCGTATTCCGGCCCGCCGCAACACCCTCTACCAGGTCATCGAGAGCCCGACTCCGGCGGTTCGATAAACCACCTTTCCATGCTCGACGTAGCGATCATCACCCTTTTCCCGGAGTTCTTCGACAGCCCGACCAAGCTGGGGGTGGTCAAAAAAGCCACCGAGATCGGTGTCCTGAACCTACGGCTGATCAACCTGCGCGACTTCGGGGTGGGCAATCATCGCCAGGTTGACGACGCCCCGTTCGGCGGAGGTGCCGGAATGGTTTTGATGCCCGGACCCCTCACCGAAGCCCTATCCGGCTGCCCGTCCGGACCTAAGGTGCTGTTGACCCCGGCCGGGCAGCCCTTGGACCAGGCCACCCTGGACCGCTGGGCGGGCTTGGATTCGCTAACCCTGGTGTGCGGCAGGTATGAAGGAGTAGACGAACGCTTTGTCGAAGAGTTCATCGACGAGGAGGTGACGCTGGGCGACTACGTTCTGGCGGGCGGAGACGTGGCGGCGTTGGCTGTTTTGGAGGGACTGGCCCGATTGCTCCCGGGGGTGTTGGGGAACCGCCTCTCTCTGGAGCACGAATCCTTTCGGGGAGGGCTGCTCGAGGAGCCCCAGTACACCCGTCCCGCCCTATTCAGAGGCCGGCCGGTTCCCGAGGTGCTGATTTCCGGCGATCACGCCCGGATAGAGGCCTGGAGGGAGGAGCAGCGGTTGGACCGGACCCGTCGGCGACGTCCGGATCTGCTGGACAAGGAACCTACGGTTTAAGCCGAAGTTCGCTATCCGGCACTGTTACCATTCCGGGGCTGATCCCATATCTCCAGGTATTACCTACTTGGAGTCTTACCAGGTGTGCGATAAAATTGTTACCATCCCCGTTCGGAACAGCAGACGGGCCGCGATCGCCAACACCCCCACCGTGAGGAGACCCGAAGATGAACGACCTTCAGTATGTTGAGGCCGCCCATATGCGCGAGGACCTACCCGATTTCCGCCCCGGAGACACCGTAAAGGTACATGTTCGGGTGGTCGAGGGCGGAAGGGAACGAACCCAGATTTTCGAGGGGGTGGTTATCGCCCGGGATGGAGGGGGCTTGTCGGAGACCTTCACCGTCCGCAAGGTCAGCTTCGGGGTGGGCGTGGAGCGGGTTTTCCCGATACATGCCCCGATAATCCAGCAGATCGAGGTGACCAGGCGGGGTCTGGTCAGGCGCGCCAAGCTCTATTACCTTCGAGGACGGGTTGGTAAGGCGGCCCGCATCAAGGAAAAACGTTAAGTCTTCGCCCCAGGGCCGGTTCCTGATGACCGACGGAGGTTTGGATCGGCCGGTGCCGTCGCCCCCGGATCCCGACGGTGATTATCAGCTTCCCCGGCAGTCGGAAGCCGTCACCACTCTAGATTCGACCGACGAATCATCCTTCCGTCCGGATGATCTACGCCGTTCCAAGGGGATGGCCCGAGAAATTATCGGCCTGTTTGTCACCGCCTTCCTGGTGTCGATGCTGATCAAAATCCTTATCATCCAGGCCTATTACATCCCCTCTCAGTCGATGGAACCCACCCTGGAGATCCAGGACCGGGTGATGGTCAGCAAGCTCTCCTACACCTTTGCCGGCCCCAACCCCGGCGAGGTGATCGTTTTCGACCTTCCCTCCTCTACCGAGCCTCCGCCCCAAACCTTCTGGGAAAACCTGGTGGAGGAGGCGACCGAAGTAATCGGCATCGGCGTAAACGTCCCTACCGAACTCATCAAGCGGGTTATAGCGGTGGGCGGGGATCGGGTGGAGATACGGGGTAATCGGGTGTTGGTCAACGGAGTAGCCCTTTCCGAGCCCTACATAGAGACCGGTGCCCGAATGTCCGACCTGGGTCCGATCTACATTCCCTACGGACACGTCTGGGTTTTGGGCGACAACCGCAACAACAGTCGGGACAGCCGGGTCTTCGGGCCTATTGCCGAGGACACGATTGTGGGGCGGGCCTTCACCAGATTTTGGCCCCCGTCCAGGACGGGCTGGTTATAGATTCGGTTTCCGACCCTGGTGCAATAAATGTCCCACCTCCGGGTTACGTTGCCAGGATGACTGTTCAAAACCGTCCGATAATCAACGTCTTCCCCACCCGGATTGCCGCCCACCGCCTCCGGCTCGGCTCTCTGGGGGAGCAGTTGGCTGCCGACTTTCTGGAGCGGAGGGGCCTGAAGATTCTGGACAGAAACGTTCGGATCGGTCGGGGTGAGGTTGATCTGATCGCCACCGACGGGAAGAGCCGGTTCGTTGTGGAGGTGAAAACCGGCCTGGAAACGCCCGATGACCATCCGCGCTGGAACTTCACCGACCGCAAGGCCGATCAGGTGCTGAGCATGGCCCGCCGGTTAGGTATGCGAAGAGTGGATTTAGTCACGGTGGCGGTTAGGGAGGACGGAATCAGAATCGATTGGAGTCCAAGGGTTATCTAGCTCCACCTTTCGGCCCCCGACCCTTCTACGCTCCTTGTTCCAGCACCCTCGATGCCAGTGACGCCGCAGATCAGGTGCATCTTCGGGTATCACCACCAGATGGTAACGCCCCTTTGCAATATCCTGACCGCAGCCGCCGCATTCGTAGGTTTTCAGAGCCGCTTCCGGCTGAACCGGTCGCACGCTCAGCCGCCCAGGAAAGCCCACAACACCAATCCGGCGGTCACGGCGATCGCCACCACCACCATGACCAGATCGGCGGCGCGGCGGGCTTGTTTGCGGAAGGGATTGAAGCCCATATCTGGGATGCTATCGCGGTTTTTCGACGTTCTTTCCATTTTTGTCCCACCCCCATGGCACGTTGGGATCATGTTTGCATCAACCAACTCCGTAGCTCTGGTCGGCGTGGAGGCGCGCGCCGTCAGGGTGGAGGCTCATGTAGGAGGAGGAGAAAAAGGTCGGCTCAACGTGGTGGGCCTACCAGACACGGCAGTTAGAGAGGCCAAGGATCGGGTCATGGCGGCCATGTCGGTGGCCGGTTATCGCTTCCCGCCCAAATCGGTCACCGTGAACCTGGCCCCGGCCGACCTTCCTAAGTCGGGCAGCGCCTACGACCTACCCATCGCCATTGCCTTGCTGGCCGCCGCCGGGGAGATACCCCAGGCCGCCTGCCGGGCGGTGGCTCTCGGCGAACTCGCCCTGGACGGGACCATCCGCCCCGCCCACGGTGGGCTCGGCGCGGCCATTGTGTCTTCCGAGATGGATTTGCCCTGTCTGCTTCCCCCCGGGGCGGCCGAGGAGGCCGTTATCGTTCCTTCCGCCTCGGTGCGGATGGTCGATTCCTTGCCCGCGGCGATCGCGGCGGCGTTGGACGAAGGGGATTTCCGTCCTCCGCTGCCCGTCGAACCGCCACCGGAACCCATATTCGATCTGTCCGAGGTCAGAGGTCAGCCCCTGGCCAAACGAGCCTTGGAAATAGCCGCCGCCGGGGGCCATCACATGTTCATGACCGGTTCCCCCGGCTCGGGCAAAACCATGCTGGCCCGATGCCTTCCCGGCATACTTCCCGCCCTCGACGAAAAGAGCGCCCTGGAGGTGGCCCAGGTTTGGGCCTGTGTCGGACGACCTCGTCCTTGGCTGTTTCGTCCCCCGATCCGGAACCCACACCACACCGCCTCGATGGCCGCTCTGATCGGAGGAGGCTCCCGCCTGCCCGTACCGGGCGAGATAAGTATGGCCCACCACGGGGTGTTGTTTCTTGACGAACTCGGAGAGTTTCCCCCCAGCCTACTGGATGGACTACGACAGCCTCTGGAGGAAGGTCAGGTCACGATCGCCCGAAAAGGGGTGTCGATCACCTACCCCACCGAGATTCAGCTGCTGGCCGCCACCAACCCGTGTCCGTGCGGATTCCAACGCGATCATCTGGTGTCCTGTACCTGTTCGGATAAGATGGTCCAACGCTACAAACGCCGTTTATCCGGTCCGCTTATGGACCGCTTCGACATCCGGATCAAGGTCAACCGCGCCGATCCCGATGCCATGGTCGGGCCCCCGGAGGAGCCCTCCATCGAGGTAGCCAAGCGGGTAGCGGCGGCTCGGGAGCTACAGGAGCTCAGAGGGGTAAGAAACCGGGATTTGGGTCGTACCCAACTCGATTCTCTGGACATCGCCTCCGGTGCCCAGCGGCTGATAGAAGGTGCCCTTCGGAATGGCGGCCTGACCGGGCGGGGTTTCGACCGGATACGCCGCCTGGCACGGACCATTGCCGACCTGGATAATTCGCTGTCGGTGAGCGAAGATCACGCCTCCGAGGCGTTAGGCCTGCGAGGTCTGGCATGACCTACGATCAGGACGCATTGATCAGGCTGGCCCATGTCGGCATGCACCCTGACCGGATTCGGACCCTGGTGCGAGAGACCGGAAGCCCGGATTGGGTGTTGGACCGGATCCGCAAGGGAAGGGTGAAGGTTAAGCCCGAGGCTCGGGCCGCGGCCGAGGTACCGGCCGAGAAACGAAGGGAGAGCTTGCATCGGGCGGGGATCCGATTCTTGTCCCAGGATCACCCGGATTACCCGGCCAGGCTCCGTGACCTACCCGACGCCCCCCTGTTCCTTTTCCAAAGAGGTAATTCCTTTAAAGGCGAGGCGGTGGCGGTCGTTGGCACCCGGTCCTGTACCACCTATGGTCGGCGGCTGGCCGAACGATATGGCGAAGCGATCTCCCGAGCCGGCTGGGCCGTGGTCAGCGGGCTGGCCCGGGGGATCGACGGTGCCGCCCACCAAGGCTCCCTCCACGGCCCCACCTCCGGCGTGGCGGTGCTGGGTTCCGGGGTAGATGTCTGGTATCCGAGGTCCCATCGCAAGCTGGGAGAACGTCTCCTTGAAGCGGGTGGCACCATATGGAGTGAGGCCCCACCCGGTGCCCGCCCCCTTCCCTGGCGT
>VXMP01000042.1 GCA_009841075.1 Acidimicrobiia bacterium
TGAAACCCGCGGGATGGTTTTTGGGGCTTTGGGCTTTTGCCCCGTTCGCGGGGGCCGGCTTTTTGGGCAAGGGCGCGGCGTTGTTTAAACCCCACCCCCCCCAAACCCCCCCCCCCCCCCCGCATGAGTCTGCGGCGCTACCTCATCCCGGGGATGATCTTGGCCTTGGTGGCCGTAAACCTGGCCATCCTTCCCCCGGCACCGGCTCAAACCTCCTCCACTCCAACCGATAGTTCAGGGCCGGACTGCGTTCCCGGCCAGGGAGTGCGGATCCTCTTCCTGCTCGATACCTCGGGCAGCCTGGTCGGAAACGACCCGGAGGGGAACCGGATCGAAGGAACCCGGCGGGCTATCTACGACTTGGCCACCAGAGCCAGAAAT
Organism: Acidimicrobiia bacterium; assembly: GCA_009841075.1. Lineage (GTDB taxonomy): Bacteria > Actinomycetota > Acidimicrobiia > Spongiisociales > Spongiisociaceae > Spongiisocius. The sequence continues at coordinate 382 of VXMP01000042.1, forward strand.
GACGGCCTGGAGCAGCGGCAAAAATACTCCGACTGGACGCTGCAGGTGGCGGTGGACACATTCGACACTTCCTATATCCAGGGCGGAGCTTGGGAGCACCTGGTTACCGAAGGGGGAGTAGGCCTGGACATCGACCCGGTCCGCATCCAGCAGGCGACCGGGCGGTTGGAACGGGTATTAGTGGATGCGGCGGCACCGACCAATAACCGGACCGACTATCGAGAGGCATTGGGAGGGGCGCTGGAAAGGTTCCACCAAGGGTCGGGGGCCGACGAAACCTGCAACCTGTTGTTCTGGTTCACCGACGGTGCGCACGACACTGAAGGCGACACCTTCACCAGCAACGAGCAGGCCCATATCAACAACTTGTGCCTACCGGATGGGGTGATGGACAACCTGGCCGAGTCAAAAATCTGGACCAGCGTGATCGAGCTGACCGCCAACCGGAACCCTACCGCCCTCCTGCCTCGTCTGATCGGCACCGGCACCGAGTGCGAAGGGCTGTCCGGACAAACCATCGGGCAGGTCCACCCGGTTTCCACCGCTTCCGAGTTGGTCGACGTGATCGAGAGGGTCTTGTACGAGGTCTGGCCTCGCACCGCCTTGGAATACTTCCCCTGTTCCCCATCGGAACAGCCCTTCGTCCTCTCCGACCGCTTTCAGGAAATACATATCTACATCGACCTGACCCGGGTAGAAGATCCCGGCCAGGTAGTACTGGGCCTTAAACCTCCCGGCGGGGTGTCGTTTCCGATCTCCTTCGGGGACGGCTGGCGAAGGATCGAGGGCACCGGCTTCATCGGTTGGAAGGCGACCCGATTGCACCGGGAGATACGGGCCCACCAGATTTCCGAGGAGCTATACCAAACCACCTGGGGAGACGACCAGGAGTGGCACCTGGTCTGTTCCGGACTTGGCCACGAGGAGGCCCGGATCGCCATCGACCAAAAGGGGATCGAAAACTCCCGGGTGGTGGAACTTGACCGCACCGCCGACAACCTGTTGGGCCGGGTGGAACCCCCACCCCGGGAGGAGGAAACGGTTCTCATTTCGGTCGAGATCGGCGGGGATGGCCCCGGCAGCGGGCGCATCATTGATCTCACCGAAGCAGACCGCCGGGTGGAGCTCAATGGGAGGTTCACCATCTCCGGCATCAGCGGCAGGGTTGTGGAAGCCTTGAGCGGAACCGGTGAGTGTCGAGCGGAGGTGGATGTTTCGGTTACCAAGTGGGTGGCCTACGGACAGGAGAGCCGGTTCTGGGATATTCCGGGATCGACCGCCACCCGGACCCTGGATATCTGCACCGGCCCGCTGGCCGAGGCCGATGTCCAACCTGTGGAAGGCCGACCCTACGGGCCTTTACAGGTTGTCGCCCAGGGGGGCTACCTCGACTCCACTCTTTCGGTAGACGGCATCCGCCTTGATCTGCCTGCGGAGATCGGAGGGGCGGAGATCAGCCAGACGCAATGGGAATGTCAGGTACCGGCCGATGCCGTGGACTACCAATGCGGAGAACTTCCGGTGAACGTGAGCGTCCCGCCCCATATCGACCGGGAGGGCACCCTCACCGTCACTATGAGTGCCCGGACGCAAAATCGGGATCTGTCTGATACCGATGATCATGTGGTTCCAGGATTTCCGGTTCAGGGTCTTCTACCCCATCCGGACAGTGTGGAGGTCAGATCGGTAGGTAACGGCGCGGTGGAGATCCGCGCCGACGGGGGCCTGGGCGACGCCCTGATGGAAGTGGTCGACATCCGGCCCGACCGGGTTCGAGCCCTGGATGACCTGTGGTTTTGCTCGGTGCCGAGCGGCGTCGGCGGGCATATTTGCGTTCCTGGAATCCAATTGGTGTCGTCCGGAACAGAGCAGTCGGCCTCTACCACGCTGGATCTAACCCTTCGGGTCCGCTCCACCGAGGTCGTGGCCGCCGAGTGGGAAAAAAACTTCTCGTTCGGTGCCGAGATGCCCGGCAACCTGCCCAGCCTGAAGGAGGAGGGGGTTACTCCCCTACCGCGCGAGCCGGATGAGCCGATCACCCTGCAGGTGGAGGTCGAGCCGGGTGCCACCGGCGCGGTTCTGTATGTGGAAAAGGTCGAACCGGTCGAGGATGTCGAAGCCGGTGATGAACCGGCCCGGATTATCGAGTCCTCCTGGAAGGAGTGGCGCTGCCCGGTGACCGGTCTGTTCGCCGGGGCGGAGGGAACTATCACCTGCGACCCGTTGCATATCGAATGGGAGACATCTCGCGACACCGAAATCGAACTCGACCTGGTATTCAGAGTTCAACCCACGCCGGGGGAGGAGCCTCCGCCGCCGATAACTGTACTTACCGGCCCGTTCGAGCTTCGGGTTTGGGAGCTCGAAGAGTTCTTGTGGGCGCTGCTGAGGTTGCTGGCACTCCTGGTCGTAGTGGTGGTAGTGGTCCGGTTTATCTCGGCTTGGATCAGGCGGCGCTGGGCACCCCTCCCTCATGGACAGGGCTATTTCGACACGCTGACCGAAGCCGCCCATCTGCCGGTCGGGGAAGGCTTCCGCTCGGCCCGTATCAACCCGGAACAAGCAGCCACCGGCCTGACTTCCGCCAATGGGAGCGCCATGGTGGGCGGGATGCGGCTCAAGGTTTTGTGGTGGCCGTTGCTGTTAAGAGGCAAGGTCGAAATCGGGGCGTTTAACAGCGCCGGAGACTGTGTGTCCCGCCGAAGGAGTAGGTCGCGGCGGGGCGGCCGAGGACGGTACGGCGTGGTGGGATCCTCTCTACGCAATGGTTGGGCAATGGGGACAGTGGGAGATAACCGACAGCTGCTGGTCTGGGACCTACCGCCCGACCAATCCGAGGCTCAAGCCCGGCTCGAAGATGTCTTGACCGAACTTCCCTCCACCGAGCAGGTCGTTGCACAGACCGAGGACAACACCCGACCCGAGGACGATGCCCAACGCGAAACCCTCCCCGACGACAAACCCAAAGACCAACCCGAAGATGTATTTGAGGATCCGTTTGAGGATGAAGAAGACCCGTTTGCCGACCCGTTTTGATCGGCCTGATATAGAACACCATGGAGGTATAAGGAGATGAATGAATGTTGAGACCGGTGATCATGATCGGCTGCGGCGGTTCAGGGTCAAAGGCGGTCAGGTACGTCCGGGACGCAGTGGCTCGGAAATTACGCCACGCCCATTACCAAGGTTCTATACCAAAGGCATGGTCTTTTATCGGCCTGGACACGCTCACCGTACAGGAGGATCCCACCGAGATACCCACCCTTCCGGCGGAGGATTTTCTCTCCATATCACAGGGACTTAACAAATACAGCGACGTCCACGACGGGCTCATGTCCAACCACAGAAACTCGCCGGAGACCCACCGCTACCTGGTGGGTTGGCGTCCCAGCCCACATGAGGTGGCGGTCCCATTGCTGGACGGGGCCGGTCAATTCCGAGCCGTGGGTCGGGTGGTCGGACTGCAGTCTTCCAGGGAAAGACTGAAGGAAAAGATCACCCAGGCCTTTATGTCTGCCCAGGCGGGCGGGCCGGAGCTGGGCCAGGTCTCCGATGTTTTACAGGTCCCCGGCGAACCGGGTGCGGCAACACCGGAGCCGATTGTGGTGATCTGTGCCTCTATGGCCGGTGGTACGGGTGCGGGAATCGCCCTGGATGTGGTGGAGATGGTCCGCCGCACCGATAGCCTGGGTGGATATCCGGTACTGGTGATGTTCACCGCTGACATCTTCGACTTCAGGACCAACCAGATGGCCGCCAACTCGCTCGGTCTGGTGTCGGAGGTAATGTCCGCCTACTGGGCGCACTCCAGCGACAGCATCTTGCCTTCTGTGGTGGATAAGCCGGGCAACGGCCCGCACGCCACCTTCTTCGTGGGCCGCCACAGCCTCCAGGGGTCCGATCTGGGCGACACCGTCTCCGTGTATCGGGCGGTCGGGGAGGCCATGTCGACCTGGGTAACCGAGCCTAAGGTTCAAGAACAGGTCCAAAACTTCATCACCACCAACTGGGTCGCTCAAGCCCGTAGCACCTTGGGTGGATACCCGTTCGGGACGGAGTATCAGTCCGGTGCGGTCTCGTCGTTCGGTGCCGCCACGGTGACGCTGGGGAGGGACCGTTTCGAGCGCTGGGCTACCCATTTGCTGGCTCGCGAAACTCTGGAGAAACTAGCCGGCGGACACGAGCGCTTCAGCCAGGAATACGAGGGGGAGACCGAGCTATCCGAACCCGACCTGATCAAGGCGCTGGCCCAAAGGTGGGCTGATGCAGTTTTCGAAGGGCTTTCCACCGAGGGCGGCGGTCTGTCTTCGGCGAATGAATATTTTGCCTCCAACGAGGCGCTTCGGGAGGAGAAGCAAAATATCTTGGCCGATCTTAGAAAACCTTTTGCGTCCGTACCGGAGCTGACCGGTAGCGAATGGAACCAACAGCTTAAAAACCGCACCCCGGTCAGTCGCCGGGGGATGTTGCGGAGTGCCGACCAGATGGACGCCCCGAATTGGGGGAAGGAGATGGTAAGGACGACCTGCGCAGCCATCTCGGAAGTGGCAGCCATAACCTCGCTTAAAGTGGCGGCCGAGTCGGCGCAGATCACCACGGAGAAAGTGGCTTCTCTGGTCGAACGCCTGGGCCGGCAAGCGGACAAAGACCTTAAACAGGCCACCCGCCTTCACGAACGTGCCAGGCAGGGCTGGTCGGAACAGCGGAATAAGCTGGCCTTTGATGACCCGACGGTTGAGGCTGCCTTTGAAAATGCCGCCAAGGGCTTGGCATTTGAGTGGCGGTCTATACGCCTGAAAAGAACTTCCGAAATCCTCCAATCGGCCTCGACAGAGGTGCTGGCACCGGCGATCAGGGCGATAAGAGCGGCGGCCAACCAAGCCGATGAAGCCCTGGAACAAGATAACGTGGCGGCCTGGCCGACCAATGACGGAGGCATACCCCGGGCCTATCGTCCGGCTACTACCGAGTTCCCCCTCACCCAACACGAAACCTGGGATAAACATCTTGACGAGCTGTGCGAAATGTCGCTACCCCAAGATAAGCAGGGCACTAATCCGGTAGACAAGGTTCGGGAGCTGATAGTGGCCGGGGACCAAGATGTCTTGGAGCCCCTTTTGGCACCCGCCCGAGCTCGATATCGTTGGGAACCGGGGAATACGGTCCGGCTGGATTGCGACGCCGGATCAGACTACATCGAAACCCGGATCAAGAACTGGATCCGCGAACAAGGCCGTTTCGATCGCTTCATAACCGAGGGGCTGGGCGATTACCTGAAAGAAAACGATCCGGTAACAGGTGACCAACGGGTTGACCATACGAAGCGGCTCAAGTCATTCCAGACCTGCCTGGAAAAGGCGAGAAACGCTTCGCAACCCCTACTACAGATCAACGAAGCCCTGTTCGCCGAGGTGTACGGAGGAGCACCCGAGGTTGATCGACTATGTGCCGCCTTCCCCTTCCAGGAAGGCCATCCGGCCGCCGAGATCGCAGGCCAGGTGATCGGGAGGGACAATTTTCAGGACACAAACCTTGACACCTCGTCCGTTTTGATCTCCTCCTACATAAAATCGCCGATCCATCCGGCGGTGGTCGAGTCCTTTACCAGGCCGGTAGCTCGGGCGGTGACCAGCTACGGTGCCGATGCCGGACGGTTTCGGGCCTCGTTCTGGTTGTGGCGTCGATCTCGAATCCTGGAAAGGTTCGTCCCCATGCCGCCCGAAATGTTCCGGGCTTTGATCAGAGGTTTCGCAGTGGGAAGGCTGTGCGGCTATGTAACCCTGGACCAAGATAGGCCCACCATCAGCTCTCCCGACAACCCGGTGCTGTTTCCTTTACCCCTGATGTCCAGGGTTTATCCGGACGACATGCTGGCGACGTTGCTGGAGAACTTTGCGCTTTGCTATGCCAAGGTAGACAGCGACAAGTTGCGGCCCTTTAAGGCCTACCAACTTCTTTATGAGCTGGGCGAACGAAAGGGAACCCTACATAGCGACCTGATCCATCTCATCGATACCGGCGTGACCCGCCGCCAAACCGTCGATACCCCGAAAGTAGTCGGCCAGGACCCGGAGTCCCGCAAGCAATCGGCTCTGACCTTTTTGCAACGAAACATCGGCCGATTGGAGAGGCTCGCCTCCTCGGATGCTTTAGAGGGTGATGAGTATCGGGCCGGATACGGGGACGCCGAAAAGGACGTGCCCACCAAGGAAATAGCCCAGGTATCCAGGGATTGTTATCAACAGGTCTATAACCAGGTGAACGAAGGGGAAGAAGGGAAGATCGCATGAAGGACCTTTTGACCATCTGTCTGGTTCCCGAACAACACGAACAAGAGGCGTCCCACCTGTTAAGCGCCTGGTCATATGCGGGGTTGCTGGGAAACGTTCTTCTGGTTTCGAGTACCGATCGGGATGCATCCTGCCAATACACCGATGGCCAGGAGTGGAAGACGGGGCAACTGGGAAGGGTGCTGGGCAAGGCGACCTATGAAACGGTTACCTCTGTGGTGCTAAGACCCGATGGGCCTTCGTCGGACCCGGAAACTCTTGCCCGGGAACATCGCATCGCCGAAGACCTGCGTGATCTTTTCTCCGGAACCGACGTGGAAACCCGCTTGGTGACGGTGGGAGTGGCCAACCCCGATCAACCTACCGGAGACCGGGCCTTCTCCCCCCAGTTCAACCTGCATCTTCTGCATGATCTGGTCATGATCGGTGATGTGTCCGCCGCTCGATCTCCGGTAGGTGCCGAGGACCTGGTTTGCCTCTGTGCCATGACCGCCCTGCTGGTGGGAGGAGGCTGGTCGTTCAGCGAGCAGGCCTGGAAACTCTCCGACCGACCGGTCGGCAATACCAAGCCGTTCCGGATAGTTCGGCCCCAGATCCGGATTCTGTACGGAGGAGATCCACGAATCCGGCTCTCGTTGGGCAAGTTGCCCATCCAACCACCTTGGCCTCGCCCCAAGGACACCGAAACCATCCGGGTCGGCCCCGAAATAGAGGTACCGAATAGTTTTGGCGACACCCTGGCCTCCTGGTGTGAGTTTGATATACGCAGGCCGCCCCGGCCCACCGATACCAGTCCGTCATTGTGGGATCAGATAAAAGACGCTCTACGTAAGCTCCGATCACCGATGCCGGCACCGCGACCGCTTGATCCGGTCGAGCAGGCCCTGAAGCGGCTGGACGCAATGATCAACCCGGACAGAGAGGAATCGCCGGACCAAACCCGGACCGGATCCCGGGGCCGGATCGGAGTGGGGACCCGGGCCAAACGAAGCGATCTGATCAGGGACATCAGAAGGGCGGGGATGCCAAACCTCTCGATGGGGCAGGTCGGCACTCCGGAAACCTGGCAGCGGATACGTCTCGCCATGTACGGGCTGGTGGACGCGTCAACGATACCGGAGGAAGTCCAGGTTCCTCCCCCGCCTCTGGGGGCCGAGCCGCATCTACGTCCGGTTTGGTCCAATCCCGACCAGGTGGCACCGTCCCCGGATGCCGAGCCCTTCCTTCCCGATAGCGAATTGGCGGCAAAACTGGGGGTGGACCGTATCGACCCCATTGATGTTGACCTATGCCGGGCCGCCCATCGAATCATCACCGCTCCCGTTAAGGGTTCCTCTCCGAAATATCTCAAAGGAGAAGACCGCGCCAAGTCGGACGAAGGAAGCGAAGATCAGGAGGGCGAAGATAATTCGGAAGGCCTGCCCCGTCGCCGCCGTTGGCTGAATTGGGTGGATCGGTGGCGTTGGACCCCCCTGTGGACCCTATCCGACCGGCTCGGCACGGCGGTTGAAAAGGCCTACGCCCGGTTTTTGGAACACTCCAAACCGCTTAGCACCGACCGGGAATATCAGGCGGCCGCTAAAGCCCGCCGCCGGTTCACCGGATTCGGATGGGCGTTTTTGATCCTCTTCCTACTGGCCGGGCTGGTCTTCTTGGAAAACCGCACCGGATGGATCGCCTCGACTACCGGGTTCGTTTTCGCCACCAAGGTTAAAACCAACCTGGACGTCATCGCCTGGGCGGCGATCGGTTCCTTTGGGCTTGGGATGCTGGGGTCACTCTTCCGCGGGATGATTATCACCGCCCGGGCCTACGAACAGGCCGAGAAGAGACGAAAACAACACAGCCGGACGGCCCATCACTATGCCCACGAGCTGAATCGGCTCCACACCATGACGGTGGAGTTCGACGATCATCAGAAGGTGATCCGAACCATGCTCCACGAACCGTTCGGTCCTCCCGGCGAAATTAAATCATCCGCCGGAAGGCAACGGGTACCCACCCACTTCTTTCCCAATTCGATGGTGGTGGCGACCAGCGAGGCCGACCCAGCCCGGCTGTCCGAGGAAGGGAAAAAGATTTCCCGGGCGGTTATCGGACGAGGATGGCTGGTCAACACCCATAGCAAGGCGTTAGAGCTTTGGCGACCCCGGTTTGAACAGCGGGTTACCACCAACTTCGACCCACCGGACGGTGACAACAGCCCTCACGGTGCCGAGTTCGTGGTTGATACGGAAACCGGAGAAACCGTTCTTTATCCGAGGGCACACTTCACGGAGGCCTATATGAAAGGCGACTATCTCCGCCGGGCACTGCGGATCGAGGTGCCGCTTTCGGTGGCTGACGAGGGCTTTGACGTAAAGAAGTTTCTGGGTCCCGTGCAGGTTGAGCACGGCCCGGAACTTTCCGGTAGCTCGGTTGAAGACTTTCTGGCGCTGCCCGACCCGGAGGATGTGGATTGGTTCGACGAGAAGGTTCTGAACAAGGCTGCTTCGGGTTCGATGCGCCGACCAGCCGAACGAGAAGCCTCCGACCAACCGGTGGAGCTACCGGACGGGGACGCCCGTGAGGAGATGCTCCTCGCCTCTTGGCGTATACCGGTATCCCAGCCGATAGAACCTCGTCTCCTGGCAGGATGGCAGGCGGATATCCGACCTGGTGATTCCCGCTCGGATAAAGCCGAGTATGCGTAGGAGGGTACCGTCCGCCGGTTTCTCCCTGACCGTGCTCAGCCAGCTGGTGATGGCCGCCTTGGTGATAGCTCCCCTGCTGTATGGTGCGGCGGCCGAGGCTCAGAACTATGAGACCGTCGATGATTTGCTAGCCGGAGGATATGGTCTCCTGATCGAGGTGGTGGTCGCCGAGGACGGAACATCCGGGGGCACCGCCCGGATGGTGGCCTCTTCTCAAGCGGTAGCCGCCATCGCCGACCTTTACGGTGTCGGTCGGGGGGAGGCCTGCCGGAGGGTAGCTTTCCCCCATACCGACCAGTTCCGACCCGCCTATCTCAACCCCCAACTTTGGACCGAAACCGACCGTATCAACCAACCGGACGAGTGTCTTTATAGTTTCCGCTATCCGTCCGGTACGCCCCTGTCTGTCATCAACGCCGACCCGGACGGACGAATCATCTACCAAGAAACCGTTGCCTCCAATGACGCATCAACCCTGCTGGACCTGTATCAATTTGCAGGAACGGTATGGGATAAAGAGATCATCCGACCACTTATAGACGAACCCGGGCTGGGCGACCTGTATCCGGCCATCGCCATCAGGATGACCTATCCCTACCCGCCTGACAGTCTGGAGTCGGGCACTGCCATCAGAGTGGATGGGAACACCCTGATATGGTTGTTTTCTCCGCTCGGGGACAACCCGGTAGACGACATCCGAGGCGGTGCCACCCCGTTTTCTACCGACCCGGACCCGGTTACAGAAAACCCGCCCGATCCAGCGGACCCCTTCCCCTGGTTTTTGCTGGTACTGGCTGTGCTGGGATCCTTCGCCGTCGGTTGGTTTATAGGCGAAAGAGTTTCCAGCCGTAACCGACCCCGGGCTGGGCCCCATGACCAAAACTAACGGAAGCGGCAAGGTATGTGTTTAGGACGGCCTAAGAGCGAAGCTACCGCCGCCGCTATACCGGTAGCCGTAGACCGATAGCCGCACCGCCGAATACATGAAGACCACCGGCACCGGCAACTTGTGGGAGCTTGACGCTTTAGACCCGGCGTATCTTCGGGAGCTTTTGACCGCCGCCATAGTGGAGCGTTTACCGGACGAATGGAATGACCGACTAGAGCGGATGGAACAAGACCGGCAGCGTATCTACGCCGCCGCCGACTACTTGGAGGACGAATGACCAGCATCATACGCGCCAGCGCCTTAGCGCTCTTAACCGCCGCCCTAATAGGTTGCGGCGTACCAGAACCGGAAACGACCCGGGTAACGAACACGCTACCGGCAACAACACGAGCACAAGCACCGGCTGCCACCACCGCACCACCACCGCCGGCATACGGCGCGGTAGGCACGACCCTAGACGCATATTGGAGCGATGACGGTGACAGCTACTACATCGTACAAACCGGACTATCCGACTATGACTTTTGCGAAGCGTATCTAACGAACAACGGACGGCGTGTAGGCGTGGACGGCTCCACGATAGAGGAAACCGCCGGACGTGAGCGCGTAACCTTCGAGTTCTATCTACCGGCCATATTCGACCCGCCGGACTTTGACGGCTACGAGTTCGAATGTGTCGACTATGGCTTTTGACGTGGACGGCTACCGGTGACACCAGACCAGCGGCAGCTAATAGCGTATCTAGACGTGGACAAAACTACCGGCATGGAGCTAGAAGAGATAGCCGGTATCACGGTTGCCGACATTGTGGAACGGCACCGGCAAGCGGAATAGACCGGACAACGAGCGGACCGGCACGGTATCCGACCACGCCACCGCGGAGCAATTGCTATAAACGGTCTGCGTGCCGTCCGTGCCGGCTTTAACGATCGGATATGGCAGGCCGCCTGCTTGACGCGCTAGCCTTCCAATTCGGGAGGTTGGGAACAGGTAGATCCGAAGGGGTTCTTGAGAAAGGAGGATGGTGATGGCCAACTATGACTTCGACATGGCGGTCATCGGGTCGGGTCCGGCCGGTCAGCGAACCGCCATCCAGGCCTCCAAGCTCGGCAAACGGGCGGTCATCATCGAGAAGGAACCCAGCGTGGGCGGCATCAACATGTATGCCGGTACGGTGAGCAAGACCATGCGGGATGCGGTCCTCTATCTGACCGGCTATCGGGAACGCAACATCTACGGGCAGTCCTACGCCATCAAGCAGAAGATCGACATGAGCGACCTGATGGTCCGGACCCGGTATGTCATGCAACAGCAATCCGACATCCTCCAGAGCCAGCTCCACCGCAACCAGGTGGAAACCATCATCGGAGAGGGCTCCTTCGTGGACCCGCACACCCTGAAGATCACCTCGCCGACCGACCGAACCGAGCGTACCGTCACCGCCGACAAGGTGGTGATCGCGGTCGGCTCCTATTCCACCGAGCCGCCGGTGGTCTACGCCGACGGGAAGCTGATCTTTGTCAGCGACCACCTGCTCGCCATGGAAAAACTGCCCCGCACCATGACCATCGTGGGGGCCGGTGCCATAGGTTTGGAGTACACCAGCACCTTCGCCGCCCTCGGTATCCGGGTGACCCTGGTGGACCGGAATCCCCGCCTGCTTACCTTCGCCGATGAGGAGTTGGCCGACACCCTGGCCTACTACATGCGCCAAACCGGCGTCACCCTGCGCCTGACCGAAGTGGTATCCGACATCGACTATTTCCGCGACGAGGTAGGCGACCGGGTCCGGGTTCATCTCGAGAGCGGTAAGCAGATCATCAGCGACATGGTCATGTACTGCGTGGGCCGTACCGGATGCACGGCCTCGCTCAATCTGGAGGCGATCGGGTTGGAGGCCGACTCCCGGGGCCGACTGTCCGTTGACGAAAACTACGCCACCACCGTTCCAGGCGTCTACGCGGTAGGCGGGGTGATCGGATTCCCCGACCTGGTTTCCACCTCCCGTATGCAGGGCCGACTGGCCGCCCGACACGCCTTCGGTCTTCAGCTGTCCGACTTCCATAACCTCCTCCCCTACACCATCAAGACCATCCCCGAGATCGCCATGGTGGGTAAGACCGAGGACCAGCTAACCGAGGAGGGCATCCCTTACGAGGTGGGGAAGGCCCGCTATCAGGAAACCGAGAGCAGCCTGATGCGGGGCGACGATGTGGGCTTCCTTAAGCTGCTGTTCAACCTGGACAACCGGGAGCTGATGGGGGTTCACATTGTGGGCGAGAACGCCGCGGAGCTGATCCACATCGGCCAGGCGGTCATCGCCTATAAAGGGACGATCGACTATTTCGTGGAGTCGGTTATCGGATATCCCACCCTGGCCGAGGCCTACACCAACGCCGCCCTGGACGGCATAAACCGAGTCGGCGGCTACTAGCCCTTTTTCTGGCCACAAAGGTGCAGAGAGGGTCGTGGTCGGGCCTCAGCTTTTCTTGGCCACCCGGACGTAGCGTCTTACTGCCAAGGGGGCGAAAATGGCGATGATCAGAGCCGACCAGAACAGGCTGTAGAGGACGGGGTTCTGCAGGGGCCAGGCAGTGGGTTCGGGGGTTCCCGGGGGGATGTTTCCGAACAATTCCCGGGTGGCCTGGACCAAAGAGGAGATCGGGTTCCACTCGGCGAACACCCTCAGCACGGTGGGAAGGCTTTCGGCGGGGACGAAGGTGTTGGCGATAAACGTTATCGGGAATATCACTATGAAAGTGGCGTTGTTGACCACCTCCGGGCTGGGCACGGACAAGCCGACCAGGGCCATCACCCAGGAAACGGAGTAGGAGAACAGGAGCAGCATCAGGAAACCCAGGAGGGCGTCCAGGAGGCTACCCCGGATGCGCCATCCCACGATCAGTCCGGTTAGGGCCATAATCGTCAAAGAGATCAGGTTGTAGACCACATCGCTGGCGGTCCGTCCGAACACCACCGCCGCACGAGACATGGGGAGCGAACGGAATCGGTCGATGATCCCCCTCTGCATGTCCTCGGCCAGGCCGGCACCGGTAAAGGTGGCTCCGAACACCACGGTTTGGCCGAAGATGCCCGCCATCAGGAACTCCCGATAGGAACCGCCCGGGATGTCAATTGCGCTACCGAACACGTAGGCGAACAGCAGCACAAACATAATCGGGGAGAGCAGGACGAACACCAGCACGTCCGGTACCCGCTTGACTTTGATGAGGTTGCGGCGGGCTATGACCAGGCCGTCGCCGATCGCCGACCGGAGGCTCATGATGGTAGCCCTCTTCCCCTTCCACGTCGTCCCGACTCGAGTGCCAATTGGGGTTCCTCAACCTCCCTGGATTCCGTGGAAGCTCCGGTCAGGGCCAGGAACACGTCGTCGAGGGTGGGACGGCGCAGCACCGCCTCGCTGACCCCGATGCCGGCGGCCTCGAAGTTTTTTAACAGGTCGGCCAGCTGTTTCACCCCATCGGAGACGGGTGCCACCACCGTTCGGGGTCGATCGTCTCCGGTCAGATCACCCACTGCGATACGTCCCAACATCTCGGAAGCGGCGGGAAGGTGGGCGCTGTCGGTTACCTTGATCTCGATCCGTTCGCCTCCCACCATGTCTTTAAGCTCGTCTGTGGAGCCCTGGGCGATGGTTTTGCCGTAATCGATTACCAGGACGTCATCGGCCAGGCGGTCGGCCTCTTCCAGGTACTGGGTGGTGAGGAGCAGGGTGTTGCCCTGGTCGATCAGGTTTCGGATCAGACGCCAGAGTTCGGTCCGGCTGATCAGGTCCAATCCGGTGGTGGGTTCGTCCAGGAAAAGCACCGGCGACTCGGCTACCAGGGCACCCGCCAGGTCAAGCCTCCGCCGCATACCGCCCGAATAGGTCTTAACCGGGCGGTCTCCCGCTTCGGACAGGTCAAAACGTTCCAACAGCTCACGGGCCCGGCTACGGGATTTTTTGCGTCCGAGATGGTAAAGGCGTCCGATCATGTCCAGGTTTTCGAAACCGGTTAGGTCCTTATCCACCGCCGCATACTGTCCGGAAAGGCCGATGATCTTCCGAACCTCGGCCGGTTGCTTCAGCACGTCGATTCCCGCTACGGAGGCGGAACCCTCGTTCGGTTCGATAAGCGTGGTCAAGATGGATACGGCGGTTGTTTTGCCGGCCCCGTTCGGCCCGAGCAGGGCGACGATGGTGCCCTCCTGCACCGACAGGTCCAGGCCGTCCAGTGCTACCACCTCTCCGTAGCGCTTCACCAACCCGTCGGCTCTGATTATTTCTGCCATGACAACCTAAATCCCCGGCACTGCTGATTCAGTAAAAACCCACCCTTGATCCCTGGGAAGGATAATACCCCCTTCGACCTACCCGATATTCCGAACCCGTCGGTTCAACGCAATCCTCGGAGGGTGCTGAAAAAGATGGGGATGCTTGGCCCGCAATTTCATCCAACCGAGTTGGTTTCCTGTGATCGGGCCAAACCGGACATTTTCAGAACCCTCCTCGGATGAAGGGTAAGGCCAGGCCTGCCGGCTGCACGAAACGTTTGGTGACGAAGTACAAGACCACCAGGGTAAGCAGATAAGGTAGGGCGGCCAACAGCTGGGCGTTCACCTCATAGCCGAGCACCGGTACCGCCAGACGGAAGGCGTCCACCATTCCAAACAATAAGGCACCGGCCAAGGTTCCCCGTAGTGTCCAGCCGCCGAAGTAGACCGCCGCTATAGCGATAAAGCCCCGACCTCCGACCGCGCCGGTATCGAAACTGCCTACCTGTCCGAGCACCAGGAAGGCACCTCCCAGACCGGCCAGAATGCCGCCGTAGTAGATGGCCTGACGGCGGCGGTGGTTCACGTCTATACCGGAGACGTCGGCCGCCTGCGGATTCTCTCCCACCGACCGAACCTCCAGACCCCAGCGGGTTCTATAGAGGAGCCACCAGGTGAGTGGAATCAGGGCGTACAAAAGGTAGGTGGGCCAGGTCTGGGCGAACAAGGCCTCGCCCACCACGGGTATATCGGACAGTAAGGGCAGGGAAACCACCTCGGCCTTACCTCCGAGCGGACGGAAGGTGGCGTCCAGGAATCCGACCAGGCCCAGCACCAGCACGTTGAGGGTGATCCCCACCACGAACTGATCGGCGGTGAGGCGATGGCTCATGTTGGCGGACACCATCGACACCAGGGTGCCCGCCACGGCACCACCGGCCAGCCCCAGTACCAGCGAACCGGTCGAGTCAAAGGCCAACGCCCCGCCGAGGGCACCGGCCAGCAAGGAGCCCTCCACCGAGATGTTGATGGTCCCGGACTTTTCGGCCACCAGCTCCCCCAGCGCGGCGAAGGCCAGGAAGACGCCTAGCCGGACCGCGCTGCCGTACATCGCCGGGCTGGTGAAGATGTCCGCCAAGGCCCCCGGCAGATCGTTCATCACGGTGTTTCTCCGGTGTCGGACCAGGCCGGGCCCCGCCTTCGGTCTTGCAGGTATTGCACCGCCGGAGGGACCAGAAGAGCCAAAACCAGCAGAGCCTGCACTACATCGACCACTGTCCGATCCACGCCGGCGGCAGCCAGAAAACCCCCTCCGGTCCGCAGGGCGGCGAACAGCAACGCCATCGGAACACAAAGGAGGGGACGGTTACGGGCCAACAGCGCAACCAGCAGACCCTGCCATCCGATCTCGTTGGAAAATCCGGCAGTGAGACGGGCACCCGATGCCCCGGAGGCCAGCATTATCGCCCCGGCCAGACCGGCAGCCGCACCGGAGAGGAACAGGGCGACGGTTCCGGTGCGGGCGATCGACACCCCGGCCTGTTGGGCAACCGGCGAGCTGGCACCGAGCAGACGCAGCTTGAAGCCGAACATGGTCCGACCCATGACCAGCGCCACCAAACCGGCCAAGAGCAATGCCAGGATAAATCCGACGCCGAATTGGTTTCCCCATAGGTTGATTACCGGCAGGCGGATCGAGTCGGGAAGGGCGGCGCTGGTAACCGCCAGGCTGGGCCGGTTCGGGTCCGGATCCCGCAGGAACCAGTCGGTGGTGATGGCGTACCCGATCACCTGGAAGGCCACGAACACCAGCAGCAGCGAGGAGATAACTTCCGGCACCCCTCGCCTGAACCTCATCAGGGCGGGAATACCGGCGTATAGGCCTCCTGAGATCAAGCCCAGGGACAGCCCGGTTATCAGCAGAACCGGGCCCGATCCGGTCAATTTGGTGCCCACCAGGGCCATGGCCAGCGCCCCCATGAGAAGCTGCCCCTCCTGGCCGATGTTGAAGAATCCGGCTTTGACCCCCACCACCATTCCCAGGGCCACTATCAGGATGGGGGTGGACACGGTAAGGGTGTTCCCCCATCGTCCGGGGGCGAGGACGGATCCGTCGAGAAGGGCTTGGCCCACGCTGCTCCAGGCGTGTCCGGTGACCGCCACCAGCCAGGCCGAGAGCACCAGCGCAAAGCCCACACTTACCGCATACATCAACGGGAGCTCCAGACTCGGGGCGGTGCGGGGGTTCGCCCGGGTAGAGGGAGGGTGGGGGACGCTCATCGGTCGTCCTGTCTCCGGTCTTCGGTTCCTCCCATCAGCAAACCAAGTCGCTCCAGGTCGAACTCTTCTTTAGTCATTTCTCCGACCACCCGGCCTCTATGCAGTACCAAAACCCGATCGGACAGAGACAATATCTCCCGCAGGTCGGTGGAAAGCAGCAGGATGGCGATCCCGTTTTGGGCGGCGGCGCGGATCTTGTCGCCGACGTATTCGATGGCACCAACATCAAGGCCTCGGCTGGGCTGATGGGCGACCAGCACCCGGGGTGAGGACGACAGGGCGCGGGCGATCACCGTGCGCTGTTGGTTCCCTCCCGACAGGTCCCCCAGATCGGTGTCGGGTCCGGGGGTTTGGATGCCGTACTCGTCGATCAACGAAAGGGCGTACTGTCGGATGGCCTCACGGCGTAGAAAACCTCGGTTTCGCATCCCGGGAAGATCGCCGAGCATCAGGTTTTCGGCCACGCTCATGCCGAGAACCACCCCCACCCGATGACGATCGGCCGGAATAACCGCGATCCCGGCCCCGGTCATGGCACCGGCTACACCGGACGGTGCGGTACGACCTTCGACCAGCACCTTCCCATCTTCAAGGCGAAGCAACCCGGCGAGAAGATCGGCCAGGGCGGTTTGTCCGTTGCCTTCCACTCCGGCCACCCCCACGATCTCGCCCTCCCCCACCGTGAGGGAAAGGTTATCCAGCTGTTTGCGGCCATCGGGGGTGGTTGATCGGGCGTTCTTTATCTCCAGTACCGGAGGGGAGGGTTCCTCCGGCACCGGAGGCGGATCGGCCAATTCCTGGTCCAGGTGGTCGGTTTCGAGTAGGCGGCGGGCGGCTTCGTCCTCTTCGAAGGAGGCGGTGACCGTTCGGAGCGGAACCGGACGACCCACCATGGCCTCGGCCAGCGCCGGGACCCGGGCCTGGGCGGTCAGGAACTGTTCCACCACCCGACCGTGCCGCATTACCGTGATCCGATCGGTGGCCCTAAGGATTTCGTCCAGGTTGTGGCTGACCAGCGCCACCGCCCAACCCTGGGTGCGCACCCCGGTGAGGAGGACGTTGAACAGGAACTTGGATTCGGCCGGGGTGAGGGCCGAGGTCGGCTCGTCAAGCAGGATGATTCGGGGCCGGCGTCCCAGGCATTTGAGGATCTCCACTCTTTGGCGGATACCGGCGGAAAGGTCTCGTACCGTGGCGTCGGGATCCACGGAAAGCCCATAGCTCCAGGAGATCCTCCTGATCCTGGCCCGGGTCCGGTCGGGGTCGAGGGTTCCCGATTCGCCCAGGGCGATGTTCTCCCAAACGGTCAGGGCGTCGACCAGGCTGTAATGCTGGTGCACCATTCCGATCCCCATGCGAACGGCGGTGGGCGGATCGGTTACCCCCACCACTTCGCCTTCCATCCTGAGCACACCGCGGTCGGGTTCGACCAGGCCGAAGATCATGCGCATCAGGGTGGACTTGCCCGCCCCGTTCTCGCCGAGGATGCCGTGGATTTCGCCGGACTGTAGGGCCAGGTTGACCTCTTCGCAGGCGGCCACCGGACCGTAGTACTTGGTCAAACCGTCGGCTTCCAGCAGCGGCGGCAGAGACCTCAAATGGTCGGTCATCTAAAACGGGTCGGAAATAAGAGGCACCTTATAAAGCCTAAATGCACCCGATGGGAGATAGGCGGCAAGCTCGATTTCATGGGTGCTCCGAACTTCGGTGGTTCACAGCGTCCCTGTGTACCTAAAGGGTTACAGCTTCACCTGTAAAGCCTCAGCCAAAGTTCGTGAAAGAAAACCCCTATAAACAGGGAAAACCCTCCCGAGAACGCGAAAAACGACACACCTCGCCCGGCTACGCCGGGCCCCAGCCCCCGCCA
>VXMP01000040.1:0-2848 GCA_009841075.1 Acidimicrobiia bacterium
TTCCCTTGGGGCCGGGGATCCGATCGGGACTCCATTCCTCTTACCCGGCCTTCGGTGCTTGGCAACCCACTACGTATCATGGAACACGGACAAATTCAACCCCCTTGATCCCCCCTTCATATAGAACGCGAAAAAACGGCTCCCGAAGTACTTCAAAGCAACCTCAACGGAAGGTGCAGGTCCCTGCGTGTTGGGTATCATTAAAGACCGTTCCAGGAGGTTCGGCGATGAACAACCGTGGCCCAATTTCCCGAACGAATCCTGGGTTTACAGATGCTCCTCTTAGGTTAAAACTTAAAGGGTCAGCCTTCTTCTGCCAGCAGCGCCCGAAAGTCCGCCATCACCTCGGCGGCGTCGTCGCCGTCCACTTCGATGGAGACGGTGGTGCCCTGCGTGGCACCCAGCTTGAGGATCCCCAGCATGCTCTTGGCATTGACCGTCTTGTCGTTGGCGGTGACCGAGATGTTCGATGCAGACGCCTTGGCGCGTTTCACGAACTCGGCGGCCGGGCGGGCATGCAGGCCGGCCGGATTGGTGATGGTGATCTCTTCGGTCATCGATTCACTTCCCTTCCTTGGGTGTCCTTGTATATCCGGCCGCCTTTGATGACGGCCACAATCCGGTCCGGATCGGCCAGCACCTCCACTTCTTCCAGCGGACGGCCCTCCACCAGGATAAGGTCGGCCTGCTTTCCCTCCTCTACGGTTCCGATCTGATCGCTCATATAAAACAATTCGGCGTTGACGGTAGAGGCGGAGGCGATCACTTCTTCGGGACTCATAAACCTGGCTTTGTTGGCGAACTCCCGTCCCCTCCGATCCTGGGCGGGGCCCACAATGTCGGAACCGGAACCGATCCTGACGCCGGTCTCCCCCATCAGGCGGATGCTCTCACCCACCTCCGACTCCACCGCCTGCAGCTTGGAAACCTGCGAGGGGGTTAGCCCGGCCCGCTCGGGGTCGGCCAGCAGATCGTATTTGACCGCCAGGGTTACCACCGCATAGGCATCCGATTCCACAATCCGGCGGGCGGCGTCCTCGTCGAGAATGGAGGCGTGTTCGATGGAGCGGATACCGGCCGAAAGAGCCCTACGGGTGGCGTCTGCGGTATGGCAGTGGGCCAAAACGTAGGTGTGCCAATCCGCCGCCGCCTCCACCGCCGCCCGCAGCTCCTCATAGCTGAACTGCAGGCTGTCGAAGGGGTCGGTTGGGGAAAGAACCCCGCCGGAACCGAACACCTTCACCTGGGTGGCCCCCTTACGAAGCTGCTCACGGGCGGCCTGACGAACCTGGTCCGGGCCGTCCACCACCTCGGGGGTGGCCGATAAACCCGGGATGCTCCCCTGGGGATGGGCGTGGTGATGGGCATGGCGAAGGTCGCCGTGGCCGCCGGTCTGGGAAAGAACCGAACCGGACGGAAGGATACGAGGCCCATTGATATCTCCCCTGGCCACCAACCGAGCCCAATGGGGATCCAAACCTCCGGCGTCGCGCACGGTGGTGAACCCCTCTAGGAGGGTGTTCTCGATAACCCGCCGGACCGTGAACACATAGTCGATCCAGGGCAGGTCGCCTATGTCCCCTGCCGACGAAACCAGGCCCATATGAACATGGGCGTCGGTTAGACCAGGCATCAGGGTCAGGCCGGTGGCGTCGATCTCCCGATCAGACGAGCCCCCCACTCCGGAACCGATCCCGCTGATCAGAGAACCGTTCACGGCGACATCGGTGCCCGGCCGAGGATCCGCCCCGGTGCAATCCAGCAGCTCGGCGTTACGAATTACCAGGCCGGACAAGACGACTCCTTCTTATACCTCAGGGAAGTTGTATTGGAAGACCCCGCCGGTTCGCACCATCTCGGCTGCGATCCTGTCGGCATGCCGGATAAACCGGTTCAGCATGGCGTTGATCTGATCAGGGACATCCTGCAGTGCCTTATGTCCCGCCCCCACCGTCTTGCCCACCACCAGCTGCGGGCACAGCTCCCGTAGCAAATCCAGATCAAGATCCGGCTGACCGCAGTCGATGTACAGATAGGGACACTGCACCGCCCGCATGATCGGCTCGGGGTCGAAACCCATCATCCCCTTCCATCCGTTCAGTATCACATGATCGGGGACCAGGGCGAGGCGTTCCATGATGGTCCCCACCCGGGAGGGGTCATCGGTGGGTAGGTAGGAGGCGCTCAGGAAATCCTTCAGGGTTTGACGAAAGTCATGCTCAGCGGTCATCAGATGGTCGAAGGGACCGTGATGTCGGCTATGCCAGCCTGGTATGTTGCTGGGGGAATCCAGACTGGCGATGGCACCGACCAGATCCGGATGACGGGCAGCGCAGGAGATGATCACCTGACCACCCATGCTCTGGCCGACCAGCACCGGTTTTTCCAAACCCAGCTGCCGGATCAGCTCCGCCACGTCATCGCCGTGCTGTTCCATGGTGTATAACTGATCCGGCTTGTCGCTCTCGCCGTGACCCCGCAGGTCAACCGCGATGCACCGGTGGTTGGGGGAAAAATATTCTTCCTGGTTACCGAAGCCGGTTCGGTTACCGAAACCTCCGTGGATGAAGATGATGGCCGGGTCGCCCGAACCCAGTTCGTGGTAGGCGATCCGCACCTGATCCGGGGTGAGGATGTGTGCGTTTTTCATCTACCAGAGGTTAGCCTTGAGACCTGGAGGCGGAGAACGTCAAAAAAATCCTTGCTTTCAGACCTATAGCCTTTTATTGGTACGCTACAGTAAGTTTACAACCTTCTATCTGTTGCAAGAAAGGTGAACATGACCACTACACTAACCAATTATCAACAAGCAGCCCGAACCTTGCTCGACCAAGCGTTTGAGGATCTG
>VXMP01000040.1:2948-5093 GCA_009841075.1 Acidimicrobiia bacterium
CTCGACCAAGCGTTTGAGGATCTGTACGCAGGCGACCTCCCCCAAGCCTCCAAGAAAGGATGGGAAGCTGCCAACCACATGCTCAAAGCCGTCGCCCAACAACGAGGATGGGAATACCAAAACACCGCCGCCTACTACCGGGTGGCGATGAAAATCGTGGCAGAAACCGGCGAAGACCAAATCCGATCCTGGTCCGCCGTAGCCAGCGGTCTTCATCAGAACTTCTACGAAAACCTGGCCTCCCACCTAGTGATAAAAGGCGGGCTCAAAAATGTTCGCAAGCTGATCGACCGCCTTGAACAACTACTCGAAACCGAATGAGGTCTGACTTGCCAATCGTGAAATATCAACAGGCCGCCCACCACCTTATGGCTCAGGCGTTTGAGGAGCTGGCCGAAGGAGACACCCGCCAAGCCTCCGAAAAGGGCTGGGGTGCGGCCGCCCAGATGCTCAAGGCCGTCGCCGAACACCGAGGATGGGAACACAAAACCCACGCCGACGTCTACAAGGTAATCAATAAAATCGTGACCGAAACCCGCCAAGACCAAATCCTAGACTGGGGTGTCATAGCCAACGATCTTCATAAGAACTTCTACGAGGACTCGAGCTCCCCCGAGTTTGTAGCCGGTGGACTGAGGGACATCAGCAAGCTAATCGACCACCTTGAACCACTGCTCGAAACCTAGGTGGGTGGGAAGTTGTATTGGAAGACCCCTCCGGTGCGGACCATCTCCGCCGCGATCCCGTCGGCGTGCCGGATAAACCGGTTCAGCATGGCGTTGATCTGATCAGGGACATCCTGCAGGGCCTTATGTCCCGCCCCCACCGTCTTGCCGATCACCACCTGCGGGCAAAGCTCCCGTAACAAATCCAGGTCAAGATCGGGCTGACCACAGTCAATGTACAGATAGGGACACTTCACCGCCCGTAGGATCTCGGTGGGGTCGTAGTCGACCTTGCCACCCCAGCTGTTGAGAATCACATGATCGGGAACTTCTGACAGCCGCTCTGCCATCTGCCCCAGCCGAGAGGGATGGTCGGTGGGCAGGTAGGCGGCACTCAGGAAGGCGATCAGCGTCTCCCGAAAGGGGCCGTCCTTTTGCATGAGATGGTCATAGGGGCCGTGAAAGCGTTGATGCCAGCCGGGAATATTGCTCGGTGAATCAAGACTGGCCACCGCCCGAACCAGCTTCGGATAAAAGGCGGCCACAGAGATAATCACCTGGCCGCCCATGCTCTGGCCCACCAACACCGGCCGGTCCAGGTCCAGCTGTTTGATGAGCTCCGCCACATCATGGCCGTGTTGTTCCATGGTGAGCGGCTGATCGGGCTTGTCGCTCTCCCCGTGGCCCCGCAGGTCAACCGCAATACAACGGTGGTTGGGGGAAAAATACTCCTCCTGGTTACCGAAACCTCCACGATTGCTGTAGGCACCGTGGATGAAGATGATGGCCGGGTCGCCCGAACCCACTTCGTGGTAGGCGATCCGCACCTGGTCTTGAGTGAGGATGTGTCCGCTTTTCATCTACCGGAGGTTAGCCTTGAGATCGGAAAGGAAGAACGCCAAAAAAATCTTTGGTTGCAGACCTATAGCCCTTTATTAGCAGGCTACAATAGATTTACAATTATCTATCGGCTTCAAGAAGGGTGAAGATGACTAACACATTGACCAACTATCAGCAAGCAGCCCGAACCCTTCTTGACCAAGGGTTTGAGGAGCTGGCCGCAGGCGACACCCGCCAAGCCTCCGAAAAAGGCTGGGGTGCCGCCGCCCAAATGCTCAAAGCCGTCGCAGTAACCAAAGGATGGGAACACCAAAGCCACGCCGCCCTCTACAAAGTCGTCAATAAAATCGTGGCCGAAACCGGAGATTTAAGCATCAGAGACAGGTTCTTCGCTGCCAACGGCCTACATCAGAACTTCTACGAGAACTGGGGAGATAACGAATACGTTTTGGCTGGACTACAAAAAGTCCGCAAGCTAATCGACCGGCTGGAAGTCCTGCTCGAAACCGAATAAGGGGGAACCCATGCAAACCATTACCTACTCACAAGCAGCCCGACTCCTGCTTGACCAAGGGTTTGAGGAGCTGGCCGCAGGCGACACCCGCCAAGCCTCCGAAAAAGGCTGGGGTGCCGCCGCCCA
>VXMP01000040.1:5103-5828 GCA_009841075.1 Acidimicrobiia bacterium
TGGCCGCAGGCGACACCCGCCAAGCCTCCGAAAAAGGCTGGGGTGCCGCCGCCCAGATGCTCAAAGCCGTCGCCGAGCAACGCGGTTGGGAACACCAAAACCACGCCGCCCTCTTCAAGGTAATCAGCAAAATCGTGGCAGAAACAGGAGATAGGGATATCAACAACCAGTTCGCCACTGCCAACGCCTTACACCAGAACTTCTATGAGAACTGGGGAGATACCAAATACGTTTTGGATGGACTGAAGGAAGTCCGCAAGCTAATCGACCGCCTTGAACCGCTACTCGAAACCTAGAGGGACGGGAGTTGCAAACGCCCTTTCGTGGCAACCGGCCAAACCCCCTTATCCCGACTGTCTACGAGGCAAATCCCCTGGATCAACCACCAGGTCGACGTCCGGGATGATCTCCTGAGGCTTGAACACGACCCGATAGTGATGGGCAGACACGTTGGCCGGATTCAGATGCTCCACGAAATAAGATACGTTGTCGGACAGACCCAGGAAATGCTTCCGGTAGGCACCGTCCTCGACCTGGCAGGTTACCTCAAGTTGGTATCTCTCGTCATCGATTGAACACCGACCGATGATCTCCAACAGGTACTTGTCGGTGATCCCGTTAAAAAACACCACCCGCCTCGTGATCTCGAACTGATCCGCCGCGGCGGAAATGTTATGCGAAACTACCGACGCGTCGGTACTGCATCCCGCCAACAACCCGACACC
>VXMP01000040.1:6050-18296 GCA_009841075.1 Acidimicrobiia bacterium
ACCAACTATTAGAAATGATAGGACGCAAGTTGACAGCCTATCCACGTCTCAAAAAGGTAGACACAACACCCGCGGCGGATAAGGCTGGAGCCGAGGGTTGTCGATCAGATCTTGGGAAAGTTGTACCGAAACACTCCCCCGGTGCGGACCATCTCCGCCGCTATCCCCTCCGCATGCCCGATAAACCGGTTCAGCATGGCGTTGATCTGATCCGGCACGTCCTGCAACGCCTTGTGCCCCGCCCCCACCGTCTTGCCCACCACCAGCTGCGGACATACCGCCCTG
Organism: Acidimicrobiia bacterium; assembly: GCA_009841075.1. Lineage (GTDB taxonomy): Bacteria > Actinomycetota > Acidimicrobiia > Spongiisociales > Spongiisociaceae > Spongiisocius. The sequence goes on from VXMP01000040.1 coordinate 6,336, forward strand.
ATCAGCTCCAGGTCCAGCCCGGGCTGGCCGGAGTCGATGTACAGATAGGGACACTTCATCTTCCGAAGGGTTTCGGTGGGCTCGTAGGCTTTCATAGCATCCCAGGCCCGGACGATCATATGGTCGGGTATCGCCGCCAGACGTTCCTCCAAACCGCCCACCCAGGACGGATTATCGGTCGGTAGATAGGCGGCGGCCAGAAACCGGCGCACCCCCTTCCGGTAAGGCCCCTCGAAGGTGATCAGATGGTCGAACGGGGAATGGAACCGCTTCTGCCAGCCGGGAACATTGCTCGGAGAATCCAGACTGGCTACCGCCCGAACCAGGTCGGGATGACGGGCCGCTACCGAGATCACCACCTGACCTCCCATGCTATGGCCGACCAAAACCGCCGGAGGGGTCTCCAGATGGCGGATCAGCTCGGCCACATCATCCGCATAGCGGGCCATCGAGTAGACCTGATTGGGCTTGTCGCTCTCCCCATGACCCCGCAGGTCAACCGCAATACACCGAAAGCTAGGGGAGAAATATTCTTCCTGGTTGACAAAGGCCTGACGGGATCCGTATATACCGTGTATAAAGACGATCGGATCGCCCGAGCCCGTCTCCTGATAGGCGATCTTAACACCGTCTGAAGTGGTGAAACAGCTGGTCAAAAGAAGAACTCCACCAGAGTGGCTGCCGCCCTCTCCACCTGGGAGTCGGTGATCTGGGGGAAGCAGGGCAGGCCGATCATCTCGGCGGCGGTCTGCTCGGCTACCGGCAACGATCCGGCCGAAAGGCCCATCCACCGGTAGGCCTGATGAAGGTGGAGCGGCGGGTTGTAGTAGAGGCGGGTAGCGATGCCCGAGGCGGTGAGATGGGCCCGGGCCTCATCACGGACGGCGGCGGGCACCCGAACGTTGTAGGCGAAATAGACATGGCGCGCCCAGGGTGCCTCGTAAACCGGCCGAACCGGGGTTCCTGCGAAGGCCTCACTATATAGCCGGGCGGCTCGGCGACGGCCGGCTATGCGGTCCTCCAAGGTGGGTAGCTTGGCGGCCAGGATCGCCGCCTGCAGGGTGTCCAGGCGCTGGTTGTATCCCTCTTCCAACACCGTCCAGCCATGGCCGCCGGTCAGATCCTGGCCGGACAGTTTCTGGCCCGGCGCGTGCCCATAGTTGCGGATCACCCGAACCCGATGGGCCAGCTCCGGATCGTCGGTTACCACTATCCCGCCGTCGCCATAGCCACCCAAAATCTTGCCAGGAGCCAGGCTGAAGCAACCCAGAGGCCCGAAGGTTCCCGTCTTGACACCCCGGTACTCGGCACCGACTGCCAAGGCGGAATCCTCCAACAGCACTATCCCGTGACGATCCGCAATCGCCCGGATCGGATCCAGGTCGGCGGGATGGCCGAACAGATGAACCGGAATTATCACCCGGGTCCGTGGCGTGATGGCCTCTTCCAACCGGACCGGATCCATGGTGAAGGAATCCTCGGTGGTGTCCGAAAGCACCACCTTCGCTCCGGCATGGGTGACCGCCGCCGCCGTAGGGGTGTCGGTGTTGGGTACGGTTATCACCTCGTCTTCAGGTGATAGGTCAAGGGCGGCCAGGGCCAGATGAAGGGCGGCGGTACCCGACCCCACCCCGATGGCATAGCCGGCCCCCACATAGCGGGCGAAGGCCTCTTCAAAAGCCTCCAGCTCTTCGCCGAGCACATAAAGCCCGCTCTCCAATACCCGGTCTATCGCCCCGTGGATCTCGGTCTTCAACGACCGATATTCGCTACCGAGGTCGGTCATAGGAACTACCAAGGCTGTGAACCTCCCATCCGATCTGATCCGCCCCGAAGTCTACCCGCCCCCCTAACCCGCCTACCGGTCCGGGACCACCACCGTTCGCAGCGACGAGCCGGTCTCCAGGTTTTCGAAACCCTGCTCCATGTCGGATAGAGGGATGGTGTGGGAAACCATCTCGTCCAGTTTCAGTCGGCCATCCCGATAGAGGGCGTCCAGCACCGGAAAGTCATGGGCGGGGATTCCCTCCCCTCCATGGGTGGTCATCAAGGTCGAGGTGTTTCGGAAGAAGCGGGAGGGTCCCAGATCGGCGGTCGAATCCACCGGCGGCACCCCGATCATGGTGGCCACCCCGCCGTAGGACAGCATGGCCAGTGCCTGTTCCAAAGTGGCACCCATACCCACCGCCTCGAAGGAAAAATCCACCCCGTCGCCGTCGGTCAGGGCAAACACGGCCTCTACCGGGTCTTCCCGACTCGAATTGACGGCGTGGGTAGCCCCTAACTCCATTGCCCAGTCGAGCTTTTGGTCGGAAATGTCGATGGCGATCACCGCCGAGGCGTTGGCCAGCTTGGCACCCTGGAGGGTGGAGAGGCCTATCCCGCCGCACCCGATGACGGCGGTGGTAGCGCCTGGCCAAACCCGGGCGGTATGGAGTACCGCTCCGGTTCCGGTCATTACCGCGCAACCCAACAAGGCTGCCGAGGTCATGGGTAGGTCGTCGCTGATCGAAAACACCGCCCCGGCATCCACCGGGACCCGTTCGGCATACATTCCCAGCCCGATCGGCAGGCTCACCTCCACTCCGGCCGCCGTCACCTGAGGGGGGCGGGGTCCCGACGAATTGCAGCGCCTCGGGTCGTTCCGCCTACACATCGAACACGCCCCGCAGGGAACCCGACAGCCCACCGCCACCCGATCCCCCGCCTTAAGTCGATCAACCCCGGGGCCTACCTCTTCCACCACCCCGGCACCCTCATGCCCGAGCAGCATCGGATATCGGGCTGGCCTGCCCGGTTGAAGCCCTTTGGAGACCTTGTAGTCGGTGCGGCAAACCCCGGCCGCCTCCATGCGAAGGATGACCTCGCCCTCCCGTGGCGCAGGGAAGGATATTTCGGATATTTCCACCCGCCCCGGCTCGGTCACCAGGGCAGCCGGACTAAGCATCTAGGTCAACGAGGTCGTCGCGTTCGTAGGTAAGCCGTTCTCCACCGTCCGGTGTGACCCGCACGTTGTCGGACACGCAAATCCCACCCACGGCGAGTGCTTCTGCCGGATCGTCGAACTCGATCTGAGGATGCAGGTTGATAACCATGTTGGTCTTCATCTCCCGCTCCTTGCCGGGCACCCAAGGTACCTCGTGGGAATCCAAGCCGATCCCGTGGGCGGTGTAGGCAACCGAGTTGAACCCGCCCTGCCCGTACTTGCGATGCACCCGATCACGGGCCGCCAGCACCTCGTCGGAGGAGGCACCGGTCTTCATGGCGTCCACGCAGGCGTCGAGGGTCTCGATCCGGGTGTCCCAGTAGCGAAGGATCTGATCGGACGGACGCCCGAAACAATAGGTACGGCGCACCTCCACCCAGTAGCCGGAAGGGCCGCCCCATTCCAGGTCGATGCAGAGGACATCGTCCCGCTCGATCTCGGCGTCCATCCCGAAGGTGTAGGCCCGGTAGGGCTGCCGGCTCATCTGGGCGATCCCGTCCAGACAGCCATGTTGGCGAACCAGACGGTGGGCCTCGGCCAGCACGTCCCGTTCGATGGCTCCAGGGCGGATGTGACCCTCAAGGCTCTTGAACACCAGGCGGATGATCCGAGAGGTCTCCCGCAGGTTCTCGATCTCCTCTTCGCTCTTGACCGCCTTGATGTCGTCGAAAATATCGGTGGCGTCAACCAGCGTGGCCGTCTTCCCGAACGCCTCCTGGAAGGACACGTAGTGGGCGGCGGAGGTGATGTCGGCCAACCCCACAATGCCGATAGTTCCGTGGGAAATGCCGTGGTCGGACAGTATTCCGGCAATCTCCACCCCCGGAGTCTGCGTGGCCCGAAAGTCCTGTATCCAGTTGACCAGCGCCACCCGGGATAAACCCCACAGCGGATCGCCGATGAAGGTGGGCTCGCCCTTTTGGGGGAGGACGACCATTCCCCAGCCGGCCCATTGAAAAATATCGCTCACATACTGCACCCGACCCCGGACGAACTCGTCGCCCCGACTGCAGATAATCATGGCATCGATCCCCGCTCCGGCCATAGCCTCACGAAGTACCCGATGGCGGCGCTCTCGCTCCTCCGGAGAGGAAATGTGGGTAAGTTTGCCTTCAGCCATTAAACAGCTTCTCCTTTTTCTTTTAACTGTTGGGCGTCGGGACCGACGCCGGACGATAGGGGGCGGACGGTTGCGGGTTGGCGAGCTCGGCGACTATCTCCTCGGTGGTGCGGGAGGCGATGAAGCCGCCGTCTGTCATCCGAACCAACGCATTCTCGTGGAGCTCCACCGTGGATGAGGTGCAGGCGTCGCTCACCAGCGTAACCGTGTAACCGCTGTCGGCGGCGTCGCGGGCCGACAGCTCCACGCAGCCTTCGGTGACTATCCCGGTAAACACCAGGTTGGTGATCCCCATCCGCTTGAGGACATCGTTGATGTTGGAGGTGTTGAATACGGATGACGAGGTCTTGGAGAAGATCATCTCGTCTTCCATCGCCTTGACCTCGGGCAGGAGCTCGTCGTCCATAGGGAGGCGAGGTACCGGCTCCAGGTCGGCGGTGGGCATGAAGGCTTTCCCGGCGTCCCTCCCGTCGGCGGTGCGATAGGCCACCCGCACGTGGATTACCTCCTCGCCCGCCTCCCGAAAGGCGTCTTGGCAGCGGCGAACATTGGGGAGGATTCCGTTGATGTTGTCCCAGCGTTCCCGCATGATCTCCGGCTTTCCGGCCGCCTGGGCGATCCGCCCGATCCAGCCCTCTTCATGGGCGTCCAGGTATTGCAGGTCGATGGTCAGAATGGCGGTCTTCCCTGGTTCTATGGAAGGGAACGACCGGCGGGGGAACAGGTCATAGAAGGGATCGTGCAGGTCCATGGGCGAGAAGGCCTCCTTAAAAGTTGCGTATCCTGGCCGGCACCCTGATTGGCACCATCGGAGGGACGGCAGGTTCACCTCTAAAGTTACCAGCATAGATTGCGTCAATACGGATAGTTTTAATCAATATCGGAGCACCCGGGTCGGGACTATGCCGGCGTAACCCAGCCTCCCTCCCGGCCGGAGGTCATAACCGCATCAAGCAAACGATGGAGCGCCAACCCGTCCTGAAAGTCGGGTCGGAAACGGTGACCCGAGGCCATTGTCTCGGCAAAGTGGCCCAGGGCCCGGGCCACGTTATAGGCCGAATGTCCTTCCGTAACCGGCAGCTCGGAGAAGTATTTGGCCGGAATCTCCTGCTCTTCCAGGCGGTCGGAGTCTTTGCCTGCCACCGCAACCGACAGCGGTCCGGTGGAAACCCGAACCGGACTGAACTGGTAGTAGGAAGGGGCCTCCAAGAGCAGCTGGCCTTCCTCGCCGATGATCCGCAGCGAATACCCTTGCGGCGGGGAGGTGGTGTTGGAAACGTAGGCGGTGCCGACCACCCCATCGGAAAGTTCGGCCATTGCCATCACCGTGTCGGCCGTTTTCCACTCAAAGGTCCCGCCCTCCGTGTAGGTGCCGGGTGGGGAAAGGGTCATCTGGCGGGCCGAGATGGATTCCACCTCTCCCAGGATGAGCCGAACCGAGTCGATCACATGGGCAAAGGCGACGAACAGGGCACCGCTGGCCTCCTCGTGATGGACCAGCCAGGAACGATCGGCATCCACCTCGAACTTGGAGAGCATCTGGGACACCACAAAAGAGAGCGGCCTACCAATCGCCCCTTCGGAAACCAGCCGCCGGGCCCAGACCACCGCCGGGGCGTATCTGCCCTGCAGCCCGACCGCGGTCGGGGTTTTCCTCTCCTTCGCACGCCGGACCATTGCTTCGGCCTCGTCGGTGTTGAGCGCCAACGGCCATTCGCAATAGACCGGCTTATCCGCCCTCAGGGCCGTCATGGTGAGCGGATAATGGAGTCGGGGACGAACCGCCACGGTCACCAGATCGATATCGGGATCGGCACACAGATCATCCACATGGGTGTACCACTTGTTGGCACCCCATTTTTCGGCCGCCGCCCGGGCGGTGTCCTCCCGGGTAGTACAAACCGCCTCCAGCGTCAACCCCTCAGCTGCACGGATGGCGGGTAGATGAGCCCGGTCTCCGAATCCTGGCGGACCGGCACCCACCACCCCCACTCTTACCGGTTCGTCTTTCTCCATCTTTCCCTCCTTAATGATCGGCCTGCCGATTGAAACCCAATCTTACGATCTTACGCCGCCACCACCTTCGGTGCTCTCGCCTAAAGTTGGCTGATGAATAGCCGCCACCAGACCATCAAGGAGGGTGAATGGCCGGCGTGATAGTTACCTGCGCGGTAACGGGTTCAGCCCATACCCCCACCATGAACAGCGACATTCCGGTCACGGTCGACGAACACGTCCGCCAGTCGGTGGAGGCGGCCCGGGCCGGTGCGAGCGTCATCCACATCCACGCCCGCGACCCCCTGGACGGTCGACCGGTTTCCGACCCGGGGATCTTCCGACAGTACTGCCAGGGCATCAAGGAAGAATCTGATGCGGTCATCTCGATCACCACCGGAGGGGCGACCGGCCAGACCGTGGAAGAACGCCTGCGGGTGATCGAAAGGCTTAAACCGGAGCTCGCCACCTGCAATCTGGGAACCATGAACTACGGCCTATTCCAGATGATCCCCCGTTACGAGGGCCGATGGAAATACGACTGGGAGGAACCTTATCTAGAAAGCACCAAGTGGGAGCCCTTCGTAAACACCTTCGGCGATATCGAGTACATGCTCACCGTGCTGGTCGAAAAAACCGGCTGCCGCTTCGAGTTCGAGGCCTACGACATCAGCCACCTCTACACGCTGGCCTACTTCGCCGACCTGGGCCTGGTCGAACCTCCCCTCTTCGTCCAGTTCGTAATGGGAACCTTCGGCGGGATCGGCCCCGACATCGAAAACATCGTGGCCATGAAGACGACCGCCAACCGCCTGTTCGGCCCCGATCTGGAATGGTCCATCCTGGGCGGCGGTCGCTTCCAATTCGACATCGTCACCGCCGGGGCCACCATGGGAGGCAACGTCCGGGTGGGCCTGGAAGACGGTATCTATCTGCGCAAAGGAAGGCTGGCCGAGTCCAACGCCGAGCAGGTCGACAAGATCGTCCGCATCCTAAGGGAGTTATCGCGTGAGCCCGCCACCCCGGCCGAGACCCGCCAAAGACTGGCCCTGAAAGGTCTGAACCAGGTTGCCTTTTAGCGTGCCCACCCTCACCCCTACGGCGGATTAGGAGGGATGGTGTTTCCACCCAAGACCTTCGGCGTGGTCGGAACCGGGGTCATAGGAACCGGATGGGCGGTCCGAGCCTTGAGTAGAGGCCTGGACGTGGTGGCCTGGGATCCGGCCCCTGACGGAGCGGAAGATCTGCGGTCGGGCATCCGCCGGGCCTGGCCGTCGGTCCGAAAACTGGGCCTATACGAGGGTGCCCATCCCGACCGGGTTAGCTTCGTGGACAGCCCCGAGGAGGTTTGCCAGGCCGCCGACTTCGTCCAGGAATCGGCACCTGAACGTGAAAAGCTGAAGCGGGATCTGCATACCCGATTGGACGCCGCCACGCCCGGCTCGGTGGTCATCGCCTCCAGCTCCTCTGGCCTGCTCCCCACCCGAATCGCCTCCGACAGCTCGAACCCGGAGCGGATCGTTATCGGCCATCCGTTCAACCCGGTCTACCTGATTCCGCTGGTCGAGATAGTGGCCGGAGAGCACACCTCCCCGAGCACGGTCGAACACGCCACGGCGGTTTATGACTACCTGGACATGTATCCCCTGCTGGTTCGGAACGAAATACCCGGCTATCTATCCGACCGCCTGGCCGAGGCCCTTTGGCGGGAAATCCTGCACCTGGTGAACGACGGCATGGCCACCACCGGCGAGCTCGACGACGCCATCCGCTACGGGCCGGGCCTACGCTGGGCCGGGATGGGCAACAACCTCATCTTCCATCTGGCCGGCGGTAGGGGCGGTATCCGACACATGCTGGACCAGTTCGGCCCGGCCCTGAAGCTGCCCTGGACCAAGCTGGAGGCACCGGAGCTGACCGACTCGCTTATCGAATCCATGTCAAAGGGAATAACCGCCCAGGCGGCCGGGAGGTCGGTGGAAGAACTCGAAAGGCGGCGGGACGATTACCTGATCGCCATTATGCGGGCGCTGCGATCGGTAGGGGTAGGGGCGGGCGAGCTTCTGGCCCGGCGAGAGGCCCGGCGCTACGGTCAAGGAGCCACCATCTGGTCGGAAGGCGCTCCGATCCCCGCTCCCCTGGAGCTGTTTCGCTGCGACGTGGAACCCGACTGGGTGGACTACAACAACCACATGACCGAGGCCGCCTACCTGACCGCCTTCGGATGGGCCACCGATGCCCTCTTCCGCTACATCGGCGACGACGAAACCTACCGAGCAGGTGGGCATTCCTTTTATACGGTGGAAACCCACATCAATTATCTGCGAGAGGTAACCGGTGCCGACTCGCTTCGTTTCGCCACCAGGATCGTAGGGCTCGACCACAAGCGCCTTCACATCTATCACGAGATGTTCGACTCCGAAACCAGAGGCCTGGTGGCGGTAACCGAGCAAATGCTGCTCCATATGGACACCGACCACGCCCGTCCGGCCCCCATCATCGGCACTCCCGCCCGGGCCCTGGCCGCCATCTGGATGTCTCATCAAAATATGCCCGCCCCCGAATATCTCGGTCGGGTCATGGCCACCAAGGACATCTGATGGATTTTGCCCTCACCGCCGAGCAGAAACTGATCGTCGAGGCAACCCGCCGCTTCACCGAGCAGGAACTCATGCCCTATGAGGAGAAGGTGGAACGCTCCGGCCAGGTGCCGTCGGGGTTGGTCGAACAGATCCGGTCTCGTTCCATCGCAGCCGGAATATACGCCGCCAACATGCCCACCGAGCTGGGTGGCGGCGGCTTGGATCCCCTAACCCTGGCCTTGGTAGAGCGGGAACTGGGGGCCGCCTCCTACGCCCTCCAATACATCGTGGCCCGACCGTCCAACATCCTCCGCGCCTGCCAGGGCGACCAGATCGAACGCTATCTTCTACCGACCGTTCGGGGCGACCGGGTGGAGTGCCTGGCGATGAGCGAACCGGACGCCGGATCCGACCTTCGCGGGATGAAATGTTCGGCGGTTCGGGACGGGGACAGCTACATCATCAACGGCACCAAGCACTTCATCAGCCACGCCGACCTGTCCGACTACGTGATCCTGTTCGCCGCCACCGGCGAGGAATCCGGCTCTAGGAGGCGGAAAAAGATCACCGCCTTTTTGATCGACAACGGAACGCCGGGTTACGAGGTGCAGCCCGGTTATCAGGCGGTTTCCAACCGTGGCTATCACAACTTCGTCCTCAACTTCGACGACTGCCGGGTGTCCTCCTCCGCCGTCCTGGGTGAGGAGCATCAGGGCTTTGCGATAGCCAACCAATGGCTGGGTTCCACCCGCCTCCAGGTAGCGGCGGTGTGTCTGGGCCGAGCCCGCCGCGCCCTCCATCTGGCCACCGAGTGGGCGGTGGATCGCACCCAGTTCGGAAGGCCGATCGGCAAGTTCCAGGGGGTGTCCTTCAAGCTGGCGGACATGCAAACCCGCTACGAGGCCGCCGAGCTGCTCACCCTCCGCGCCGCCTGGAAGGACGGGCAGGGCACCATGACCGACACCGACGCGGCCATGGCCAAGCTGTACGCCAGCGAAATGTGCCAGTTCGTGACGGACGAGGCCATCCAGATATTCGGAGGGATGGGCCTGATGGACGAGCTCCCGCTGGAACGTTTGTGGCGGGATACCAGGGTGGATCGCATTTGGGACGGAACCTCCGAAATCCAGCGCCACATCATCTCCCGGAACCTGCTCCGGCCGTTGGAGAAGGATCGCCCCTGAAGGCCGCAGCTTAAAAATGGGCCCTCTTCAACAGTTCCGCGACCTGGGGAGGCTGTTCCGGCCCGACACCATTGCCATGATCGGGGGAGAGCCGGCCGCCCAAGCGGTACGCCGATCCGACCGGCTGGGCTTCGAAGGTGAAATCTGGCCGGTTCATCCCACCCGTTCCTCCCTGGAAGGTCGGGAAGTGTTCCGCTCCTTGGACGAGCTGCCGAGCGTACCGGATGCGGCCTTCGTAGCGGTTAACCGTTGGGCAACCATTGAGATAGTCCACCGGCTGGCCGAGCTGGGATGCGGCGGAGCGGTTCTCTACGCGTCCGGTTTCGCCGAAGCCGGAACCGAGGGAGGCGAACTACAGAAACATCTGTTAGCAGGCCACGACATGCCCCTGCTAGGCCCCAACTGCTACGGCACCATCAACACGGTGACCGGCGCGGCCCTATGGCCGGACGTCCACGGTTGTCGGCGGGTGGAGCAGGGGCCGGCGCTGATCAGTCAATCCGGCAACATCGCCCTTAACCTCACCATGAACCGCCGAGGAGTGCGTTTCTCCCAGGTGATCTCGCTGGGTAACCAGGCCTCGGTCACGGTTGAGGAGGCCCTTTTCTACCTGGCCCACCGTCCGGAAGTGACCGCGGTAGGGCTCTACCTGGAATCGATCAGCGACCCGATCGGGTTCGGAAGGGCCGCCCTGGCCGGTCACGAAACCGAAACCCCGATGGTGGTGCTGAAGACCGGAAGAACCGCTCGGGCCGAACGAATAACCAGGTCCCACACCGCCGCACTGTCAACGCCCGCCGCCGCCTACAACGCCCTATTCGAACGCTACGGCATCCCCCAGGTCGATTCCCTACCCGAGTTCCTGACCACCCTCGGCCTGCTGGATACGGTCGGCCCCTTGAAGGGAAACCGCCTGGTGTCGCTGTCCTGTTCGGGAGGCGAGGCAGCCCTGGTGGCGGATCGGGCCATCCACCATCCGGTGATATTCGAGCCCTTCTCCGCCGACCATGCCGCCCGGGTCCGGGCCTGCCTGTCCGACCTGGTGACGATCAACAACCCGCTCGACTATCACACCTTTATCTGGGGCGATGTCGAGGCGCTGGAAAGATGCTTCACCACCGTCTTATCCGGCCCTTTCGACGCCGCCCTGCTGGTGCTCGACTGGCCGTCCTCAGGCAACGACGACTCCCGATGGTGGCCCACCCTGATCGCCTTTGCCTCGGCGGTTTCCAACACGGGAACCCCGGGGGTGATCGCCGCCGGACTATCCGAAAACCTGCCTGAGCGGATTCGCCGATATGCCACCGAACCGGGCCTGGGCGTGGCCTATTCGATAGACGAGGCGTTGGCCGGGCTGGGGGCGGTTTCCACCATTGATAGGTGGCCAGGCGATGAGGCACCTACCATTCACATGTCGTCCGTCCCGCTCTTCTCCACCGCATCCCTCTCGACCCTGGACGAGCCGAACGCCAAACAGATGCTTAGCACGGTGGGTATTGCGGTCCCCGAAGGAGTGGTGGTGAACCCTTCCGATCCGACCCCGGTTGACGATCTAACCTCGAAATTGGCCTTCCCTCTGGTGACCAAACGGATAGGGCCGGCCCATAAATCCGAGACGGGTGGGGTGATAACCGGAATCGGTAACCAAACCGAACTACGGGCCGCCCTTGGCCAACTCGGCGAAACCGGAGGGCCGATCCTGGTGGAAGAGCAGGTTGCCGGGGGCGAGGCCGAACTTCTGGTTTCCATCCGCCGGGAACGGTTGGGGATGATGCTCACCTTGGGTGCAGGAGGTCGGCTGGTGGAACTTCTTGACGACACCCAAACCGTGCTGCTGCCGGCTACCGACCCGGTTCTGCGCCGGGCGACGGAACGCCTAAGGATCGGGAGCCGATTGCCGGAGAACACCCTAGAGATGCTGACCGACCTCACCCATCGGCTAACCGACCTGATGAACAAGCACCCCGAGCTGATAGAGCTGGAAATCAACCCGCTGATCCTCACCCCCGATAAGGCCTGGGCAGTCGACGCCTTGGCCACTAGAGATGAATAACACTCGCTCAGCGATTCTCCGAACCAAAAATGTCACTGTCA
>VXMP01000035.1 GCA_009841075.1 Acidimicrobiia bacterium
GGGCGGGTGGGGCCTGAGTTTGGCGGCTTTCGATGTAGGCCAGGATATCGTTGCGGGTTACCCGACCGTCCCGACCGGTACCGGCTATGACGCTCGGGTCGATGTCATGTTCCCGGGCCAGGCGGCGCACCACCGGAGACAGGAACGCCCCCGGGCCGGGCCGCGGGGTGGTGGCCACGGGAGTGGGCTCGGGTTCCGGCATCGGAGTCGGGGCGGATGCGGGCTCCGGCGAAGGCGGCTCGGGAGCAGCGGCTTCATCCGGAGGGGACTCATCCTGACCCTCTTCGGCGGTGGCGGCGATTACGACCATATCCGTTCCGACCTCTATGGTTTCGCCCTCCCCTACCAGGATCTCCCGGACAATGCCCGCCACCGGTGACGGGATTTCCGTGTCCACCTTGTCGGTGGAGATTTCTACGATGGCCTCGTCCAGGCTGATGGGGTCGCCCACCTCTTTCATCCATCTCAGCACGGTTCCCTCGGTAACGGTTTCGCCCAACTGCGGCATGGAAACTGTGGTTGACATGGCTACCTTCCTTGGTGGCGTCTCTTAATGGAGGGAGCGGCCCGACATCGACAACAAGGTCTCCCCCACCGCCTCGCTCAAAGTGGGGTGGGCATGGATGAACGCCGCCGCCTCTTCGGGTAGCGCCTCCCAACCCACCGCGTACATCAGCTCGTGGATCATCTCCCCGGCGTGGGGTCCCACTACGGTAGCGCCCACGATCGGCCCGTCCACCTGATTGATAATCCGAACAAAGCCTCGGTTCTTGCCGACTATTCGGGCCCGACCCACGCCCAGGAAGGAATGGTCATGGCTCTCGACCGCCAGGCCGGATTCGGCGGCGGTAAGCGAGGTCATCCCCACCGATGCGACTTCGGGGCTGGTATAGACCACGTTGGGCAGGGCACGGTAATCCACCGGTTGGGTTTTTCCGGTGGCGATGTAGGTTATGGCGGCGATCGCCTCGGCGAAAGCTCCGTGGGCCAGGCCGGGGGTGCCGGCCACGATGTCGCCCACCGCGAACACCCCGGCCTGGGCGGTTTCCATCGTGGAAAGGTCGGTGATCACATAGCCTCGCTCGGTTTCGGCAGCTACCGTATCCAGCCCCAGGTCGGCGGTGACCGGCCTTCTACCCACCGCCACCAGCACCACGTCCACCTCGATCCCCGATTGGGAGGGGCCGCTCTCTCCTCGGATGGTCAGCCCGGTTTCGGTGTCTTTCACGGCGGCACCGGTTCCCAGGTAGAAGCGCACCTTGCGCCGTTTCAGCTGCTTCTGAAGCTCCTGGGCGGCGTCGGGTTCGAAGCCGGGGATGATCTGGTCCAGCATCTCGAAAACCGCTACCCGACTACCAACGTCGGCCAACAAACTGGCGAACTCGCATCCCACTATTCCGCCGCCGATTATTCCCACCCGGGCCGGTTGGTCGGCCCAGTCCAGGGCGTGGTCGGAGCTGACGATCCTCTCCCCGTCAAAGGGAAGGCCTGGTAGCTCGGTCGGAATCGATCCGGTCGCCAGGATAACGTGTCGTCCCTCCAGCACCTGGGTGGTTCCGTTCGCTTCGACCGTCACCTTCCCGGGGCCTTCCAGGCGACCGTGACCTTCGAAAAGTTCCACCTTGCGCATCTTGAGGAGGCCGGAAAGTCCGGTTACCAGGCCGTTCACGATCTTGTTCTTGCGGGCTAAGGCGGTAGGCCAGTCAAAGGAGGTTTCTCCGGTGACCACCCCGAAGTCACCGGCGGAACGAACCGTGGCATAAACCTCGGCGGATTGCAACCAGGTTTTCGCCGGAATGCATCCCCGCAGCAGGCAGGTTCCCCCTACCTCCCCCTTTTCGACCAAAGCCACGGATAGTCCGAAATTGTGGGCGTAAAGGGCGGCACCGTAGCCTCCCGGTCCGCCCCCGATAACTACGACGTCGTACACCTTACAGAAACTCTCCGGTTTGCTATCTCAGAAGGCTCTAGCCTACTAGAGGGCGAGGTATTTCAAGATGCAGCCCACTAACCTGGGCCGGGTATGCCCACCCGTTTCCTGATCATCGCTTCTCTGATAACCGCCATGGTGATCCTGGTCGGGGTGGGCCTCTGGTTCTTGCTGGGCGTCATCTGAACCGTCCACCCCCAACTCGGGGAAACGTCTCCTGGAGAACGCGAAAAACGCGCCTTACCCTCCTAAGTGCTTCCTGAGCAAACGGCCGGTCCCGACCGGATGGAACCCTCGGTTGCGGCCTTCGGCCAGAGTGTCCGGGCCGAAGGCCTGGATCAGCTTTCGGCCCACCAGGTCGTCTTCTTCCTGTCGGACCTGGATCAGGGCGAACTGATCGGGATCGTCACAGTCGTAGACGGTCATGGTGTCCCGCACCCCCACAAAGCGGCTTTTCTCGAACCGGGGCAGACGACCCGCCCCCGGGTTGGACATCCTTCAAGGCCCGGTTCCGACCGGAACATCTATACCGCACATCGGGCAGGGAGCGGTTTGGACATCGCCGACGATGAAGCTGAAACCGCACTCCTCGTCCTGGCACCTGGCCCGCTGCGATGGGATATCGGGAGGAGGAGGCGGTGGGACGGTGAACTGGGATCCACCCGGGCCGGGTGGGGGTGGGCCTTCGGAGGAGCCGCGCACTTCGTTGGTCACGCCGCAACCGGGACAGGCGTAGCGGCCCGGGGCCATTACCTCGAAACCGGTTCCACACCGGCCACAGCGTGCCCTCATAACAGGTCTCCTTCCTCGACTTTCCTTCCTAACGCACCGATGCTACCCAGGTATCCGGCTTCCAGAGCCAACACCTCGGCCAGGGCATCGGTCGAATAATCATGCCCTTTTTTGAGCAGTTCCTGGCGGATGTAGGCGATGGCGTTTTCGTCACCGCCCGCTATCACCTGCAGACCGGTTCGCCTGCGGGAGGGTACCGCCAACCCCTGAAGATAGTGGGCGGACCATTCGATAATCCGCCGCACCCCGTCCTTACGAACCTGGCCCAAGGTCTTGGGATCGATATTTTCCAGGGCGTATTCGACGGCGTCGTCTATCACATACACCGGTTGCCGGTGGTGGCGGTTCTTCCTCCGCTCCATCAAGATGGTAGCCAAAACCGCCCCCAAGATCAGGATCAACAATGCGGACCCGAGAATCAAAGCCAGGCCAGAAGTCATACGGGGAGACTACCCGGCCTATATCCTCTTATCCCACCGTATACTGGCTCCTGTAAACCGCCGTTTTCTCTATCAGGAGCTTTCCATTTTGACCGCTTCTCCCCCCCTTCTGACCATTGAGGATCTGCAGGTCTCGGTGGATGGACAACCCATCCTGCGCGGCGTCGATCTGGTAGTAAACCGAGGGGAAATCCACGCCATGATGGGGCCGAACGGCTCCGGTAAATCCACCCTGGCCAAGGTGTTGATGGGCCACCCGAGTTACGAGATAACCCGAGGCACCATCTTGTTTAAGGGGGAGGATATTACGGAGGCGGATCCGCCCAGCCGCGCCAGAATGGGAATGTTCTTGGCCTTCCAGTATCCGGAGGAGGTTCCGGGCGTTACCGTGACCAACTTCTTGCGTACCGCGCTCAGCAACCGGACCGGCATCGACTATACGGTGCTCGAACTTCGGCTCCGGGTGATGGACGCAATGAACGCGCTGGGAATGGACTCTACCTTCGCCGACCGCTATGTCAACCAGGGCTTCTCGGGCGGAGAACGTAAGCGCAACGAGGTGCTGCAGATGGCGGTGCTCGAACCGGAATTGGCGATAATGGACGAAACCGACTCCGGATTGGATATCGACGCCTTGAAGGTGGTCGCCGAAGGGGTTAACCGTCTCACCGATTCGGAGCGAGGTTTCCTGGTGATAACCCACTATCAGCGCCTGCTGGACCACATCACCCCCCATCATGTCCACGTGTTGGTGGAGGGACGGATCGTGGAATCCGGTGGGGCGTGGCTGGCCCGTCGACTGGAGGATCAGGGCTACGAATCTTTGCGCACATGATCGATTGGGGCCGAATTCGCCAGGACTTTCCCATTCTGGACCGGAAGATCAACGGTCGGAGGTTGGCCTTTCTGGACTCGGCGGCCAGCTCCCAGAAGCCTATTCAGGTCATCGATGCCATGACCGACATCTACCGCAGCTGCTACGCCAACGTACACCGAGGTGCCTACACCTTGTCGCAGGAGTCCACCGAAGCCTACGAAGAGTCCCGCCGCAAGGTAGCTCGGTTCCTCAACGCCGCGGAAGAGGAGATCATTTTTACCCGCAGCGCCACCGCCTCGATGAACCTGTTCGCCTATGGCTGGGGGCTTAACAACCTTAAGCCGGGTGATCGGGTGCTTACCTCAGTGATGGAGCATCATGCCAACATCGTCCCCTGGCACATCATCGCCGGACACACCGGGGCGGAGTTGGGCTTCATCGATATTACCGACGACTTCCGACTGGACATGGATGACGCCCTTGGACTGATAGATGAGCGGGTCAGGGTGGTGGCGATATCGGGGATGTCCAACGTGTTGGGTACCATGCCGCCGGTCACCAGGATCGCCCGGGCGGCCCATGAGGTGGGCGCGGTGGTGCTGGTAGACGGGGCCCAGTTGGTGCCCCATGCTCCGGTGGACGTGCAGCGTCTGGGTGCCGACTTCTTGGCGTTTTCGGGCCACAAGATGCTCGGGCCGACCGGTATCGGGGTGCTCTGGGGTCGAAGGGAGCTTTTGGAGGAGATGGAACCGGCCGAAGGTGGGGGCGAAATGATCCGGGAGGTGCGTCTAGATGGTTCCGAATGGGCCGAGGTTCCTCACAAGTTCGAAGCCGGCACTCCCCCGTTCGTGGAAGCGATCGGGCTGGGCGCGGCGGTTGATTACCTTTCCGCCATCGGGATGGAAAACGTGCTGGAACATGACCGCCTGCTCACCGGCTACGCCCTGGAACGGCTGGCGGAGGTGCCCGGCCTGACCGTGCAGGGCCCGGCGGATACGATCGACCGGGGTGGGGCGATAAGCTTCAGCCTGACAGGCATCCATGCCCATGATGTGGCCACCATCCTCGATCAGGAAGGAGTAGCGGTGCGGGCGGGACATCACTGCGCCAAACCCTTGCTACGAGGCTTGGGTCTGACCGCCTCCGCCCGGGCCTCCTTCTACGTCTATAACCTGACCGAAGACGTGGACGCCCTGATAGACGCGCTGGGTGAGGCCAGGCGGATCTTCGGACTAACCGGCGGAGAGTGAATCGAAAAGTGGCCCTCGAAGAGCTTTATCGGGAGGTGATCCTCGACCACTATCGGAGCCCCAGGAACCAGCAATCTCTGGCAGAACCCAATGCGTCCGCCGACGGCAACAACCCGCTGTGCGGCGACGAGGTTCGGGTTGAGCTCCTGATCGAGGCGGATCAGATAACCGATATCGGGGTTACCGGTCATGGATGCTCGATCTCCCAGGCCTCCGGATCGATGATGGGCGACGCCGTTAAAGGTCAAAGTATCGGCACGGTTCGGACGCTGACCGGTCGCTTCAAAAAGATGATGACCATCGACGACACCGGCGACCCAGGGCTGGATCCGACCCGTCCGGGTGCCACCCTCGGAGACTTGGAGGCCCTACAGGGGGTGCGTAAGTTCCCGGTTCGGATCAAATGCGCCAACCTACCCTGGACCACCCTGGAAGAGGCCCTGGACCAATTCGAGGGCGTTTAGCCGATCAGCAGGACGGGTTCCATTTTAAGAATCATCACCTGGCCTCGACTTCGCCGCCTTCCATCCCGACCGAATCAACCCGAACACCACGTTCTTCACCCCCACAATCCCCGCTATACCCGGAATAGCGCCCCACCCGACCGGCGAATCCAACACCCCCATCGCCACCAACCCGGCCAAGACCAATCCCACCACCAATCCGAAAAGAATTTGACTGCATCCTAATCTTGTTTGATCGTTCAACAGGTCACTTCCACAGTAATCCCAACCCGAGCCCTCCGGCGATATACAACCACAACGGCAACTCCACTCCAAACGCCGCCCACAACACCTCCGACACTCCCCACCCCACCACAAAGACCAACAGCAAAGACCCTATGAACCTCATTCCCGGGTTCCCTTCATAGACGACGAAACGGATTCACCGGCGAAAGTCAGATACATAACCCAAGAGGCAGGAACAGTATCAAAATCCTTCACCATGACAACCAGAACCCTAACCGAAACCCCACCCGGCCCGATCCCTTCACCTTGGCAAAAGGGCCGGTGGCGGCACCATCAACCCCGGTATGACTACCACCCCTACCAATCCTAAGTTCGCAGCATCATCCGTAACGTACTCAACCTGAGATTCATTAGAAAATCGCTATAACCAGGGGAAACACTTCCGAGAACGCGAAAAACGGCCCATCTCACCCGGCTACGCCGGGCCCCAGCCCCCGCCACCGCCACCGAAGAAGGAGCGTGGTGAGCCATGCCCGGACTGAAGCCGGGAGACTACTGTTTGGCTTTCGCTCCATACGATTATGTTCCCTGAGATGCCGGGGATCCGATCGGGATACCTACCTCTAACCCGGCCTTCGGTGCTTGGCAACCCCCTACATATCATGACTTTCAGAAAAGGTCAACCCCTAAATTTCGGGAACGCCGAAAAAATCCTCTGGTCGGTGTTTATCCCCCGTTTAAGTGGCTCTTCCTGTTTAAAGGATGCCGCCTTCGGTCATCTTCTTCAGGTCCAGTACCTGATCCAGCTCGTCGGCTTCCATCAGGCCCAGTTCCAGTACTACCTGGCGGATGGTTTGGCCGGTGGCGTAGGCTTGTTTGGCAATCCGGGCACCCTGGTCGTAGCCGATACGAGGGTTGAGTGCGGTGACCACTACCAGGTTGTCCTCCACCAAACTGCGGATCCGGTCGGTGTCTGCCTCGATCCCCGCTATGCATCGTTCCCGGAGGACGGCGGCGGCGTTGGCCAGCAGGCCGATCGACTCCAGAAGGTTGTGGGCGATCAGAGGCATCATCACGTTGAGCTGGAAGTTGCCGTTGGCCCCTCCCCAGGTTAGAGCGGCATCGTTGCCGATCACCTGTGCCGCCACCTGCATGACCATTTCCGGCATGACCGGGTTGACCTTCCCCGGCATGATGGAGGATCCGGGTTGTAGGGCGGGGAGACGGATCTCCCCCAGACCGGCCCGGGGGCCCGAAGCCAGCCAGCGCAGGTCGTTGGTGATCTTGAACAGCGACACAGCAACCGTCTTCAGCGCACCGGAAGCCATCACCACGGCATCTTTGGCGGCCTGGGCCTCGAAATGATTGGCGGCCTCGGTGAACGGCAGACCCGCCTTATCCGACATAACCTCTATCACCTGGGCGGCGAATCCGGGTGGGGCGTTGATACCGGTACCCACCGCTGTGCCTCCGAGGGCCAGCTCGCTCAGGTCAGGTAGAACGGCCTGGATGCGACCCACCCCTTTGTGCATTTGCTGGGCGTAGGCGGAGAACTCCTGGCCCAGCGTCACCGGGGTGGCGTCCATCAGGTGGGTTCGGCCGGATTTGACCACCTCCGAGAACCGGTCGGCCAGGTCGTCGAATGCCTGGGCCAGATCGTTCAGGGCGGGGAGCAGGTCGTTGACCAGGGCAGCTACCGCAGCCACATGGGTGGCAGTGGGGATTACATCGTTGGAGGATTGGCCGAAGTTCACCTGGTCGTTGGGGTGGACCAGACCATCTCCGATCTGTCCTCCCAGCAGTTGGGTAGCGCGGTTGGCGATCACCTCGTTGGCGTTGGTGTTGGTCGAGGTGCCCGATCCGGTCTGGAAGATGTCGAGGACGAAGTGATCGTCCATCCGCCCCTCCCGAACCTCTTCGGCGGCGGCTGCTATCGCCTCGGCAACGTCTTCGAGTAGAAAACCTTGGCTTCCCGCTACCTGGGCGGCACCTCCTTTGATCAGGCCCAACGCCCAGATAAACCAGCGTCCAAACCGACGGTCGGAGATGGGAAAGTTTTCGACCGCCCGCCGGGTGGAAGCGCCATACAGGGCCGTGGCGGGCACCCGGACCTCGCCCATCGAGTCTTTCTCGATTCGGAAACTCACCTCAAGCCTTTCCCTTAAACAGATTTGGAGGGATAGAACGAGTTTACCCGTCTGCTGTCTCTGATTACATGGTGCCCTGGCAAGGCTTTTACAGGCCCAGGCGCTCGATACGATCCGGATAGCGCTGCCAGTCTTTTTCTACTTTGACCCGCAGACCGAGGAACACCTTCCGACCGAAGCGTTTCTCCAAATCCTGTCGCGCCCGGGTGCCGGCTTCTCTTAATCGGGTACCCCCGGCACCCACCACTATCCCTTTCTGTGATTCACGTTCCACATATATCACCACCTCGATACGGGCCAGGCCGTCTGCTCCGATTTCTATCGCTTCGGTTTTGACCGCCACCGAATGAGGCAGCTCCTCCTTCAGGCCGGGCAGCAGTTTCTCCCGTACCGTTTCGGCCACCAGCACCTCCTCGGGCTGATCGCCGACCATATCCGGCGGATACAGGGCCGGACCCTTCGGAAGTCTGGGTAACAACTCGTTCACAATCCGGTCCAGACCGTCGCCGGTGAGCGCCGAGACCGGAATGTAGGTGCCGAAAGACCACAGTGCGGTCTCCCCCAGGCGTTCGGCCACCCGGCTCTTGCGGGCAATGTCCACCTTGTTGACCACCACCAGCACCTGTTCCGGATCAAAACTTTCCAGCAGATGCTCGGCCAACCGTCGATCCCCCGGGCCCACCCGGGCGGTGGCTTCGACTATGAAAAGAGCGGCGTCACTGTCGGCCAGGGTGCGGTAGGCGAGCGAGTTGAGATGCTCTCCCAGCGCGGTTCGGGGGCGGTGCAAACCGGGGGTGTCCACGAAGACGATCTGAGCGGGGGGTTCGTTGATCGAGAGGATTCCCCGCACGTTGGAGCGGGTGGTCTGGGGACGGCCCGAGGTTATGGTTACCTTCTCCCCTACCAAACCGTTGATGAGGGTTGACTTGCCGACGTTGGGCCTACCCATCACCGCCACAAAACCGGATCGCATTTCCCGGTCTGATACCGCCCCCGGGTTGGTGCCAGGATCCGAATCAGCGATCGGGGTGACCTTCCTGATAGACCTTCACCCACTCCACCCGGCGGCCCTGAACCTGCTCGGCCACCAGCACCGCCTCGCCATGATCGAAGCGTTCTCCCTCCACCGGAACCCGGCCTGCCAGGCCCAGCACCAGGCCGCCCACCGTGTCCCATTCCTGGTCGGGTAGGTCTGATCCCAGCATCCGGTTGAGGTCGTCCACCGA
Source organism: Acidimicrobiia bacterium (assembly GCA_009841075.1). Taxonomy (GTDB): domain Bacteria; phylum Actinomycetota; class Acidimicrobiia; order Spongiisociales; family Spongiisociaceae; genus Spongiisocius. The sequence continues at coordinate 9,292 of VXMP01000035.1, forward strand.
CAATCGGGCCGACACCAGCACCCCGCCGTCGTCCAGCTGCTTCACCATGGGGGTTTCGGTGTCGTATTCGTCGACGATTTCGCCTACCAGCTCCTCCAGCAGGTCTTCGATAGTGACCAGGCCGGCGGTACCTCCGAACTCGTCCACCGCGATAGCCATGTGTACCTTATTGGACTGCATGTCGCGGAGAAGGTCTCTGACCGGCTTGGATTCGGGGACGAAATACGGGGCCCGGCTTATATCGCTCACCGGGAGCGGCTCCCGCGAGGAGGCCATCTGCCGTAACAGGTCCTTGGCGTAAACCATGCCCACGATGTCGTCGGTTCCCCGACCGGTAACGGGCACCCGGGAGAAACCCCATTCCAGGACCAGATCCAACGCTTCGGCGGTGGTGCGGTCGGCGCTGAGGGTGAGCATATCGGTGCGAGGAACCATCACCTCCCGCACGATGGCGTCTGAGAACTCCAAAACGGAGGAGATCATCCGTATCTCCTCACGGTCGGCAACGTCATGGTCCGAGTTGGCTTCGGCGGGATAGGAGTTGTTGTCATCCTCGTCGTTGATCAGATCAACCGCCCGATCCCCGATAGAAATAGCCAGCTTCAACAGTTTGGCCAGTCGGTAGGCGATGCGGCGGGGCCGTTCCCGCCCTAAAGATCGGGGCAGGAAGTCGCCTACCAGCACGATTATTACCGCCGCCCCTATCAGAGCTATCACCAAACCGGGTCCGCTGAGCAGGGCGCTGACCATCCAGGCGGCCAGCAGGGCGGTGGTGACCAGCAGGGTGGCGTTTACCAGGGAAATGGCCGGTTGGATGCCCGCCCGGTTTTCCAGCAGACCGGCCACTATCTCGGCACCTTGGTTACCGTCGGCGGCATCGTGTAGGGCATCGGCCCGGGGGGTTCTGACCAGCGAAGCACCGGCTGCCCGCAGCGCTGCCGCCGCCACCAGAACCAGCAGCGCCACCGCTCCTGACAACCAGATCATCGGCGTTCCATTCCGATCCGGGCCAACACCTTTCTTTCCTTTGATTCCATTCCTTCGGCATCGGACGGTGTTTGATGATCGTAACCGATCAGATGCAACAGCCCGTGCACCACCATCAGGGCCATCTCCTCCTGGAAAGGAACCCCCTGTTGGGCGGCCTGACGACTCACATGGTGGGGGGCGATGATCACATCCCCCAGCCCGTAAGGTAGATTGCTTCCGGTTCGGTCGGCGTCCGGTCGGTGGTCGGTACCTCGAGCTACCAGGGGCAGGGCCAGGACATCGGTCGCTCCGGTCTTGCCCATAAACCGGCGGTTAAATCCGGCCATGTCGTGGTCGGTCACCAGCATGATCCCCACCTCGGTGGAGTCGGGAAGCTCTTCGGTCTCCAGAACCAGCTGGGCCAGGTCATGTAATACGGCGGTTTCGACCGGCTCGTCCTGGTGGTCGAGGAAGGAAATATTCACCGCGAGGGTTTCTCCGGATCGAATCGGGCGAGTGGTCGGTTCAACCGGAGTTCCCTTCCGGGAAGTTGGGATACGGGATCCGCTGATGATAGTGGCCCACCAGGGCTTCGACCATGGCCGCCTTCAGACGGGTGAGGTCTCCCAAGGTCAGTTTCGAGGCCGAAAGCTGCCCGTCGTCCACCTTTTCTCCCGTCACCCGGTTGACCAGCTGTTCGATACGTTCCGGAGTGGGTTCCTCCGTCTGGAAGACGGCTCGGCAGGCCCCTTCCACCGAGTCGGCGATCATGATGATGGCCATCTCCTTTTCGACCGGCTTGTGTCCCGAGTGCCGATAATCCTCTCGATCGACCCCATCCTGACCGTAGGTGTTGATGGCCTTGTTGTAGAAGAAGTGCATGATCCCGTCCCCATGATGGCTGACCACCGCTTCGGCCACATCTCCGGGGATGCGGTACTTACGGGCCAGTACCAGACCGTCTTTGACATGACGGCGGATCACCTCCGCCGACCGTTCGGGAGGCATCTGGTCGTGGGGATTCTGGATGCCGAACTGGTTTTCGATGAAAAACTGTGGATGCTCGGTCTTGCCCAGGTCGTGATAGTAGGCACCGGCCCGGGCCAGCAACGGATTGGCCCCCACCGCCCGGGCGGCCCGGTCGGCCAAGGTACCCACCATCAGGGAATGGTTAAAGGAGCCGATCGCCTTTTCCTCCAGATGCCGAAGAGCCGGATGGTTGCGGTCGGTTAGATCCAGCAGACGTAGCGAGGTGGTGATGTCGAAGGTGATCTCGAAAACCGACAGCAGGGAGCTACCCACCAGCCAGGATATCGCACCTCCCCCCACCGCAAAGGCGATGGCTCGCAGCACCCCGGTGTCGCTCGGAATGGACCACACGATCAAGGCGGCCAGGGCACCGCACATCGACATGATGTATAAGGCCGCTCGGCGCAGGTCACGCCGGGCGGAGATGGCCGACACGAACGGAATCGGGGCCAGGGTGGTCAGGGCGGCGAAAAGCACAAAACCCGGGTCGTTGGTGGCGATAGCGGTCATCGATCCCACCGCCACCGCCATAAGAACGGAGGTTCGGGCGTCGAAAAGGATGGCGGTCATCAGGCCGAAGGCAGCGGCCGGCATCAAGAACCCGATCGCCCGATCATCAATAGCGAAAATCGCCACCGCCCGGGCTGCGACCGCCGACATGGCCGTCAACAGGCCGAACAGAGCCATCCGCCGTAAAGAGTTCCATACCTCCGGTTGGAACCGGAATAGGTAGAGCGACAACAGTCCGACCACGAAGGCGATAGCAGCGGCCATGGCCAGATACTGGGGTGCCGCCGGTCTGAGCAGACCGGCTTCGGAGAGGATGGCCTCTATTTGGGCCGTAACGATCTGGCCTTCCTCCACGATGATCTGGCCCGCCTCGTAGCGTATGGTGACCGGTTCGACCTGGGCGGCTTCTTCCTCACGGAGGCTTTCGGTAGCCACGGCATCCACCGCTTTATTGGCGGCCAGGAACTCGGTAGCCACTTCCGGAACCGCCTGGGAGACCTGCTGCCAAATTTCCGGGTCGGCATCCGGAAGCTGCACGAAGCGGGGGGTGGATCGATATTGGATCTGAACGTCCCGCAGCTCCTCGCTCAGGATCCCGCCGTTGGTGTTAAGCGCCTCGGTAGCCAGCAGCAAGGTTTCCCGCTCAATCGCCCGCATCCAAAGCTCTTCGTCCAGGATTTGGTGCCGAACGTCTATGGTGGCGATTTCCACCAGGGTGGAGATGGCACGGTCGGACAGCAGCAGTCCCCTGGCCCGGAGAGCGGCCAGCTGGATATCTCGGGGGGTTACCGCCGGACGAAGCGGAATGGGGATGGTGGCTATTTCCTGGAAGTTCACCAGGTCCACCTCTTGGAGGAGCAGCTGCTCGGGCCCGGTGAGACGTTCGTGCACCGTATCCGTGTCGATCAGGACGGTGGCCGGCCCCGGTGCCATCCGGCCCAGCGAGTATCGGCCGTCCGAAAAGGAAACGGTTTCGTAGCGGGTACCGTCGGCGTCGTAGGCAACCACCCGAATCCCGTCCAGTCCGCGGTCGGTGCCGGAGCTATACAACCCGTTGGCATCCTGGTCGATGAAAATCCGGCCGGAAACCCCGGCGTTGGCGGAAACCGGTGCGGGAGGTGTTACCACGGTTGTGGTGGTGGGGGAGGCCACAGACGCTGTTTCCGGATCGGTTTCGACAGTCGTTTGAGGTGCCGTTACCAAGGTGGTCGAAGAGGAGGTGGTGGTAGTAGCGGGTATGGTGCTGCTGGTGGTTACCGCCGAAAACGGGTTGGCGGTCGGGTCGACCGTAGCTTCTCGAACCGACCGGAAGAAAGCCTGGATGTCGCTGATGACGATGTCGTCGATCTCCTCTTGTCGACCGTAGACCGGATCTACCGCATCGCGGGCGGCCTTTCGAGCCCGTTCTGTAGCCTCGACATCCTCGATTTCCAGGGCTGAATCGGCCTGGAAGGTTTCCGGAGACGGTTCGCCTACCGTTACGCTCACCGCCGCCAGCTGCTGACCCATCAACATGGCCGTCCAGGACAGCGCCACGGTCAGGGCCAGAATCAGGCCGGTTATAAAGGTTCGGAAGCGGGGGGTCATCAGGAGGCTATCTCTTCGATTTCGATTGCTCGGCCGACTCATAGGCCCGGACGATGTCGGCCACCAACCGATGCCGAACCACATCAGCCGCCCCCAGCCGGATCACGGCCACGTCCTTCAGACCCGCCAAGATACCCTGGGCGTGGAGCAATCCGGAGAGTCGATCCCGGGGCAGGTCCACCTGGGTGTCGTCACCGGTAATAATCATCTTCGAGTTGAAACCCAGCCGGGTGAGGAACATCTTCATCTGAGCCCGAGAGGTGTTCTGGGCTTCGTCGAGCACCACCACCGAATCGTTCAGGGTGCGGCCTCGCATATAGGCCAGAGGGGCTATCTCGATGTGGCCGTTGTCTATGTAGGCGGTGACCTCGTCGTGCCCCAACATCTCATAGAGGGCGTCGTAGAGAGGGCGCAGATAGGGGTTGAACTTGGCTTCCAGATCGCCGGGCAGAAAGCCGAGCCGTTCACCGGCTTCCACGGCCGGCCTGGTCAGAACGATCCGTTTCACCTTCCCGGTGATCAGGGCCTCGCTGGCCGCCGCCATCGCCAGATAGGTTTTTCCGGTACCGGCCGGACCGATCCCGAACACCAGCGTAGAACGACGAATGGCCTGGATATAGTCCATCTGGCCGAGGGTTTTAGGACGGATGATCCGGCCACGGGCCACTTCCACCATCTCGCCCAGCACATCACTGGGGGAAGGTACGGATTGGTTGACCATGTCGATCACCCGATTAACTCCTTCTGATTCCAAAGTCATTCCCTGCTGAACCAACATCAGCAGCTCCTCCACCACCTTGTAGGCCTGTTGAGAAGAATCTTCCTCGCCCTGGAACCGTATCCGGTCGCCCCGCGCCACGATCATCACATCCGGGTAGGCAGATTCCACTATCCGAAGATGGGAATCACTCTCTCCCAGCAGGTCCGGCATCAGGTTGAGGCTGGGGACGTGGAGGGTCAGTGTGGGGGGCGCAGAGGGCTTCATGAACACACGATGAGGGTTATGCAGGGCTCCAACAGCCCTATAAGTCTACCACGACAGCGGAAAGTTGGGGCAACTATTCGTTCAGGTAGGCGGGAGGGCACTGAAAGGTGATGCTCCTAGGTGCCGCCCGCATCCGAGTATTCTTGCAACAACTTGCGCTGGTTCCGATTCAGCTTGGTCGGTACTTCGACCTTGATTCGCAGGTATAGGTCTCCTCGGCGGGACGACCGAACCCGGGTGACACCCTTATTGGGTATGCGGATCGTCTCCCCATGCTGGGATCCGGACGGTACCTTCACCCGTTTGGTTCCCCCTTCCAGCAGCGGAGCTTCCATTTCCGTACCTAAAGCAGCCTCGACCATACCCACCTTCAGATCGCTGACCAGATCATGTCCGACCCGTTCAAACTGCGGATGAGGCGCCACATGGAGGTCGATATGCAGGTCGCCCGGATAACCGCCCCTCCTACCTGCTTCCCCCTCCCCGGCCATCCTGAGCCGGTTTCCGTCTTCCACTCCCGGCGGAATGTTAATGGTCAGGCTCTTCTCACCCTCCTGAACCCCCTCCCCGAAACATTGTTTACAGGGATCGGCCAGTACGGAACCTTCGCCCTGACAGGTTTGGCAGGTGGTTACCGTCATCAACGACCCCAAAAAACTTTGGCGGGCCCGGCGTACCTGACCCTGGCCTCCACAGACCCCGCAGGCCAGGAACCCGCTACCGTTCGATGAGCCGGCCCCCTCACATGGGTCGCACGCCAAAGCGGTTCGGAAAACCAGGGGTTTACCGGCCCCGAACGCCGCCTCTTCCAAGGTCAAGGTCAGTCCGACCCGCACGTCTCGTCCCCGGCCGGAGACGGTTTGCTGCATCCCTGACCCGAAGAAGGAGCTGTGGCCGAAAACCGACTGCAGGATGTCGTCCAACGAGGACATCCCCATACCCTGGAAGAAGATACTCGGATCGAGCTGGTCGCCTCGATCATAGGCCGCCCGTTTTTGGGGGTCGGACAGCACTTCGTAGGCCTCAGCTATCTGGCGGAATCGGGCTTCGGCCTCGGGATCATCCGGGTTGGCATCCGGGTGGGTTTCCCGGGCCAGCCGCCGAAAGGCCCGCTTAATGTCGTTGGATGAGGCGTCGCTTTCAACACCCAGTATGCGGTAGTAATCGGCCATGTTCTTCCCTTTAGGAGTCGCCCAGGCTTTCGTCCAGGCCGTCGCCGATCTGTTCCAACACCCGGATGGTGCGAACGTAGTCCATCCTCATCGGGCCCAGCACCGCGATGCGACCGCTGGGCCCGTAGGATTCCTCGCCGTAGGTGGTGGTCACCAGGGAAATGTCGGCGGCGGCGTCAATGCCCAACTCGTCTCCGATCTTGACTTCCGTGCCGGTGGTCAGATGGTCCATTACCTCCAGCAGGGCCGCCCTTCTTTCCAGGACTTCCAGGACTTTACGCACCTTGGAAAGTTCACCCCAGGCATCGGTCGAGTAGATGGCCGGGCCGAAATAGAGTTCTTGTTCGGCGCTTCCGGCCCGATCCAGGGCGGCGGCGGCGGCTTTGATGATCTCCACCACCCCCGAGGGCAGGTTGGCCACCGAAACCAACGAAAGATCGAGCCCCTCGGCTATCGGCGTTCCTATTTGAATCCGTCTGATCAGGATCTCGGCGTCCTGAACTTCGGTGTCGTTGACCGGTTTGGGAAGATCAAGCAGCGACTGCGAAACCCGGCCCGCCTCGGTCACCACCACCATAAGCAGTGTTTCCGGGGTGGCCTTGACCAGGTGGACGGCCCGAACTATTTCCTGTGCCACGCCAGGGCCGGTCACCACCGAGGGGAGCAGGGTGACCTCGCTTAGTAGGGCGGAGGTAGCCTTGAGAAGGCGGCTTAGCTCGCTTTGGACCGAAGAGAAGAACTCGGCCACCCGATCGGGGGCGACCGGGGTCTCCCTGGGGCTCATCAAGCTGTCCACGTAATAGCGGAAGGCCCTGGGAGTGGGGACCCGACCGGCAGCGGTGTGGGGTTGATAGGCAAAACCGGCTGCTTCCAGGGCTACCAACTCGATCCTGATGGTAGCGCTGGAAACGGCCAGGTTGCCGGACTCAAGGATGGCGCGGGAACTCACCGGCTCACCCGTTCGGATGTGCTCCTCGATCATGGTTCTCAGGATCTGAGCCCGGCGGTCTCCCAGCATCACTGCACCATATTAACGAGTTGCCGTTTCAGCGGACTTGCTTGTCGATAAGTTTGAAGGGGATGACGAGCGGCCCCTCGGTAGCGCCCCGGAGCGGGAGATGGTTAGGGAGTCCGGGTCGGCTTACGGGCTAGCCGACAGTGGAGACCTGCGCGGCAAGGCCGAAGTGGTCCGACAGCTCCTTCCCTTCGCGGAGGTTGCTCAATACAGACATGGAGGTGACACCCAGATCCGCGCTCAGCGCGATGTGGTCGATGGTGGGCTTTCCCTTGTAGACAAGGTCGGACGTCACAATCCGTATATCCGCTGTAAAGATTGCCTGCAGAAGGCCCCTGAGTCTGACCGGCGCACGGCTGCCCGGCCCGATAGCCTGGTTGAAGTCACCGATCACGATCACCCGCTCCCGCCGGGCCTTTTTGAGCACCTCGCGGAGAGCGTTCAGAAAGCTTTCATGGTCCTCCCAGGGCTTCTTGCGTTCATCGCCGCGCTTTTTCTCGGTACGTGACCCGAACCAGGGAATGCAGAGCCCAACGACCGTGACATCGCCGAGCGGTGTTTCGGTGATCCCGGACACAAACCGCCCGGGGGGTTCATCGATCCCTAAATCCTCGTCGTGTCGCCAGGGTTGCTTCGACCAGAGCATCACCTTCCGCCGACCCTTCTTGATCGGATACCCGTAGTCGGGCCGGGAGCAGATGCTGTGCCCGGTTGGGAAAGGGAAATCGCAGTGTGTCTCGGTCAGACAGATCACGTCCGGCGCGTGCCGATGGATGCGTTCAAGAAGAGGAACGCGCCGCCAATCGGCCCTAGCCCACTCCACGTTCCAATTCACAATCGAAGTTGAAGGTTCCACGCTAGAGATTATAGGAGGCGTTCGTATCTGGTCTTGGGGAGAAATGGGGAGGTTCGACCTCCACGAATGAAACCGAGACCCGTATTCGTTGATTTAGCTGCTAACCTAACCCACCGTTTGAATAATTGAACAACCGGGTCGGGAATAAATGGCACACACCAAATCACAGGAAAAACGCAACCGGCAGGCGCTGGTCAACGCAGCTCGGAACAAGGCCATCCGGTCGGAGATCAAAACCCGGGTTCGGCATGTTCAGGAAGCCGCCGACCAAGGTGACGAAGCCGCTCGGGACGAAGGCCTTCGGGTTGCTCAGAAGCGGATAGACCAGGCCGTTGCCAAAGGCGTACTGAAAAAGAACACCGCCGCCCGCCACAAATCCAAGCTCTTCCGCCGCCTAGGGAACTCCTAACCCAACCCGCACCCCACCACCCTCCCCCTGAACCTAAGTTCCTCACTAATTCACCTAAAAAGCTCTCGGCTTCAGGTTCATAGAAACCACCTATAACCAGGGGAAACACACCCAAGAACGCGAAAAACCGCACACCTCACCCGGCTACGCCGGGTCCCCACCCCCGCCGCACACCACCTGATTCGGAGCGTGGTCGGCCATGCCCGGACTGAAGCCGGGAGACTGCGGTTCGGCTGTTCGCTCCATACGTT
>VXMP01000083.1 GCA_009841075.1 Acidimicrobiia bacterium
GATTCTTTCAAGAGCTCGCGGAACAGGACCAGGCGTTCGTGGATGCCGTCCAGGTAGGAGTGGATGCCCCGTTCGTAGGTGTCTCGGAAGGCTTTCACCGGGGCGGTGTCTCCCACCGGTACCCCCTCCAGACCGTCTTTGGTTTCCATCCGGTCGGTGGCGGTCATGAAGTTGGACTTGAAGCTGATCCCGTAGGGCGGGTCGAAGTAGATCATCTGCACCTGTCCGGCCAGGCCGTCGCGGGCGATCAGGGACTGCATGACGTCTGACGAGTCGCCGTGGATGAGCCGGTTCTGCCAGTTGCCGGTGTGCTGGTAGAACTCCCACTTCTGGGCGTCTTCGGGCAGGCCGTTGAAGTCGTCGAACAGGCTCATCTCAGAATCAATATCAGGCTTGCGGAGCTGGTCGATCATGGCCAGGGGGTGGACCTTCTCGCGGATGTAGAGGGGGCGGCCTCCGAAGCCCACCGGTTGGTCGTCCTCGGTGGTGCGGCCTTTCCGATCCCAGGCCAGCCGCGGTTCGGGCTCCCGGGTGCGGTCGGTGGTGGCTTCCTCGGCGTCCAGACCGGTGTCTCGGAGATCGACCCGGAAACCGGTGGAGGCCCTTTTGTCGGGGGCCATCAAGGGGGCGGTTTCGGAGGTGGGCTGGTTGACCCGCTCGGCCGAGTCGTGCCGATAGGATCCCGGCTCCTTTTTCTTGCCTTTTTTCGCCATTGATGGTCCTCCTAACGGCGGGGGGTCTAGGGTCTGTGGGGGGGGTAAAAATCCTGGAGAGGTCTCCTATTTCCTTGAGTCGGAAGGAATCAGGTTCGGGCCAAGACCCGAGATGCTTCGTAGATCAGGCCGTTGAGCTGGTATTGAACGGCCCGAAAGTCGGAGATGATCCCGTAATGCCAGCGGCGCAGCTCGTCGGGCAGCTCCAGGGTTCCGGCCACGCAGGGAATCCAGTGCTCCTGGGTCCACCACTGGGCGGCCTCGGCCTTTTCGTCGTAGACCCCTTTGCACTCCACGATCAGGTTGACTCCGCCCTCCAGCACCGCCACAAAATCAGGTTCGTAGCTCCGCCAGCCCAGGTCGTCGCGGTAGGGGATGGTCCAGCCCAGCTGGAAGTTGCGCGCCCATCGCACCACCTGCGGATGCTCATCCAGGGCCTGGGCGGTCACCAGCTCCAGGCGGGAATGGCAGGCGGCGTGGGACAGCTCGGATTTCCCGGCCTCCCTAATGTGCTCCAGGGTGGTCTCGAAGTCGATCCCGGCGGTGTCCGAAATCATCGGTCGGTCCAGCCGGGCCCGTCTGGAGGGTGCGCTCCCGCCTCCCAGGTCGCAGGCCTGGACTACCTGTTCGGCGGCCGTGAGTAGATTCATCCTTCCGGCCAGATGATCCCAGTCGTTCTGGGTGAGGTTCTGGAGGGCGGCCCACTGTCGTGCGGCCGGAAAGGCGGAGCGGAACAGGGCGATCCGGCCGCTATCCCGAGCCTCTGCCAAGCCGTTGTCGAGGTCGGGATGGCTGATGATGCGCACCATCTCGTGGGCCAGGTTGACCAGGACGCTGCGCCGCCGGGCGTCTTTCTCCAGAATGGTGGTTTCTCCGATCATCCCGGCCACGAGCGCCATGCTGGGTTCCTGGCCGGGTGTCCATTTGGTGCGGGCGGCCCGTTCCGGATCGAGCCGGAAGTCCTTGGTCTCGGCCAGGTAGGAATACTCCAGTACATGCGGCCAGCTCACCCGATATTCTCGTTTATCAGGGAGAGAACATACCTGGGTGCGAGGGCGGGGTTCCGGGGGAGGTCCGATATTTGGTTCACCCGGCATGAACTCAAACGGTATGCCCACCACCTCGGCGTATTCGGCCTCTAAACGCCTCCGATCATCGCCGAACCTGGCCCGGGTTTCGTCGTTGGGTTCCGCCTCGCTGAAGGCGTCATAGGAGGTGCGGCGCAGCGCCCTTCCCATCACCTGCTCGCACAGCAGCTGGGTGCTGAAGGCCCGAAACCCCACGATATGGGTGACGGTGCGGGCGTCCCAGCCTTCGGTGAGCATCGAAACCGACACCACGCAGCGCACCTTCGCCCCGGGCTGTCCGGTTTTGCCCACTGTGTTGAGCATCAGGCGGATGGCATCCTCGGCTTCCTTTTGGGTCACGTCCCGCGAGGTGGCCACCAGCAGTTTCTTCAACTCTTTGGGGATGCCGTCTTTGTCGTCATCGGCCACCTTGGAGTGCACCACCAGGGTGCGCGGGTCTTTATACCATTGCCCGTTCTCGGCCACATTGGACAGCTCGGGAATCGCCCCTTTGCGGAGGGTCCCGTCCTCTTCCTCCCAACCGGCCAGATATTTATACAGCGCCACGGCGTTGCTGATGCTGTTGGCCACCAGGATCAGCACCGGCGGGGTGGGTTGGCCCGACCTCTCCCAGGTTTCCCGGGTGCGGATCCAATCTTTGATCACCACCTGCAGAGCTCCGTTCAGGGATTCGGGCAGGTTCTGGCGGTTCTCCCGATAGCGGGCCAGGTTCTTGGAGTGGGTGTTCTTATAAAGGTTGCGCCACACCGTCTCGTCACGGGCACCATCGTCGTCGATCGGCACCCGAGGCACCTTGACCAGGCCGGATTCGATGGCGTCCATCAGCCCGAAATCCGAGGCCACCCACTCGAACTGTCTGGGCTCGGTACGGGCGGCGCTGTCGATCCAGAGCGGGGTGGCCGAGAAGTCCAGCACCGGATGGGCCTGCCCGTATTTTTCGTCGACCCGACCCAGCGCCCCCAGATCACGCAGGGCGCGGATGGCGTTGAACCAGACCGAGGCCCGATGGTCCTCCCTCTTCTGTTCGTTATTCGACTTCTCCCGTTTGGGTGGCAGATAGCAATGATGGGCCTCATCGTTGATCACACAAATCCCCGTCCCACCGATCAGGCCGCCCAGCACCCGCCGCACCGCCGCCTCCCACGATTCGATGTCGTCGCCCCGTTTCTTCCCCAGCATCTTCCGGGCGGAGGAGTCGCCGATCAGCTCCTTCTTGGTGAAGGCCTGGAAGTTGATCACCTCCACCTTGGCCGAGTTGATCTCCTGGCGCAGGCCCCGGGGGACCAGGCCGAACTCGTCATAGACGTTGGCCGGGTCGGAAGGACGGAGTACCGACAGGCGGCGGCGCACGGTGAGGCCGGGGGCGAATACGGCGAACCGATTGGTGAACAGGACGTTTTTGCGCCGGGTGGAGCGCCGGGCGTTGAGGGTCTGCCAGGCGATCACCATCCCCATCACCGCCGTCTTGCCGGTGCCGGTGGCCATCTTGGCGCATAGACGGACGATCTGGTCGTTGTGCTCACGGGAGAGGGCCTCCAGCTCGCGGCGTTCCTTGGTGGAGCGGGTAGCGATTTCCCGCAGCCAGATCAGGGTTTCGACGGCCTCCACCTGGGCGAAGAAGGGCCGCAGGATCATCGCATCCGGGTCGGTCCAGTGGAGCAGCAGCCGCCGGGTGGTGGCGGTGGCCCCCGGATATCCTGCCTTTCTCCAAGCCCCCACCTTTTCCCGGAGGCCCAGCACCAACGGGTTCTCATATCTGGTTCCGAACAGTGATTGCTGCTCGACAGTCCTAGAGTCTCTGGGAACCAGCGGCCGGAGCGGAACCCGGCGTCCCCTCAGCGGCGGTTTGGCCACGGCCACACCCAGATCGTCCAGCTCCCAGTGCAGGTCGGGCGGCTCATAGGGCGAGCAAAGCACCGGGTCGACAACCGGATCCCAAATCAGGTCAGGGTCGGGGGTGGCGTGGTTCTGGTTCATGTGGGCAAAGTGCACAAAAGGCCTGTGACAAAAATTCGTCTGACGATTAATCCATCTATCCTATCCGATCGGTACCCAACCACTCAACCGGAGACCTTTGACCCTTATGCCCGGGCTGCTCGCCTTCCACGCCCATCCCGATGACGAAGCCACCTCCACCGGCGGGGTGCTGGCCCGCTACTCGGACGAAGGAGGGCAGGTGGTGGTGGTGACCGCCACCGACGGTGCCGAAGGGGAGGTGCACAACTACGAAAACCCCGAAGATATCCGTACCCGCCTGGCCGAGATCCGAGCGGAGGAGATGGCCGCTGCCGCCGCCGTTCTCGGGATATCACAGCATCATTTCCTGGGCTATCGGGATTCGGGGATGATGGATACCGAACCCAACCAACACCCCGACTGCTTCTGGCAGGCCGATTTCACCGAGGCCACCGCCCGTCTGATCCGTCTGATCCGCCGGCACCGGCCCGAGGTGATGACCATCTATGACCCGTTCGGAGGCTACGGCCATCCCGACCATATCCAGGTGCATCGGGTGGGCCTGGCCGCCTTCTTCGCCGCCTCCGACACCCGCCGTTTTCCTCTGGAAGAGGGAGAAACCATCTGGAACCCGATCAAGCTTTATATGAGCACCTGGCCCCGCTCCCGGGTGGAGGCCATGATCCAGGGTCGGCTCAAGGCCGGGTTGATCACCGAGGAGGAGGCCAAGGAATCCGAAGGCTGGGGGACGCCGGACGAGGACATCACCACTCTGGTGGAGGTCACCCCCTGGGTAGATAGGAAGGTGGCGGCACTGCGGGCGCATCGCACCCAGATACCGGAGGACTGGTTCATGCTGCAGGTCGCCGAGGAGGACGTTCCTGTCGTTCTGGGTTTGGAGGCCTTTCAGCGGCTCTACAGCCGGGTGGACGCCCCCTACCGCGAGACCGACCTGTTCGAAGGCATACGTTAGGGAAGGGCCTGCGACCAACCGCCCCTTTCAGCGCAGAATACGCCGGAGGATGAGCAAACCCTTTAGCGTGCGGGGCACCCTTCGGAGCAGGGAACTGCGGGCGGAGCGCTGCTCTCGGACCTCGATGGGCACCTCGACTATGCGCCGGCCCGCTCGTTCGGCCCGCAGCATCAGCTCGGTGTCGAACAGGTCCTTGGACGACACCACCTCCGGTAGCAGGCCATGGGCCAGGTCGGATCGGATCGCCTTGATCCCGTGGGTGTCGGAAAGCTCGGATCCCACTATCTTGCGCAGGGCGGTGTTGAAGACCAGCGTGGCCAGGCGGCGGATCAGGGGGCGGTCATCTCGGGAGCCGGGGGCTCTTTTGGAGGCGATCACCGCGTCGGCCTGCCCCGTCTGCCCGATCACCTGCCGGATAAAGGCTCCCGAGTAGTAGTCGATGTCGAAGAGCACCATCCAGCCCTCCTGTGGGGAGGCGGCCATTCCGGTGCGGATGGCCTGTCCGTAGTCGGCCTCCTGGGTTTGGATCACTTCGATGCGAGGGTTCGCCTCGGCCGCTTCCGAAGCCTCCTCGAAGGTGCGGTCGGTGGAGCCGTTTTCGACCAGAATTATCCGATAGATGGAGGTGACACCCTCCACCTCGGCGCAGATGCGGGTCAGGGCGGGCCCGACAAAGCCTGCTTCGTTATGGACGGGAATGATGATGGTGATCGGAGTGGCCATAAGGTGACGGTCATGGAGTGTAGGATCGAAATCGTTGACCCACCGTATATATTTGTTCCGGCCTAAACCCGGGCGGATAGGAAGGATAGGAGCCGCCGGTGGCCGAAGATACCGGATTGAGGATTGACCTTGGGTAGCCCCCGACCGGATCGTTACGACCGGATCTTCAAGGCCTACGACGTCCGAGGCCGGGTGGATACGGGGGATCTCGACGAGGAAACCGCCTACCGGATCGGGGTGGGGTTCGCCCGCCTGACCGGGGCCAAGGCCCTGGCGTTGGGTCGGGATGCCCGGCCCTCTTCGGAGGGGCTGGCGGATGCCTTCTGCGAAGGGGTTCTATCTCAGGGCTGCCACGTGTTCCACCTGGGGCCGGTGCCTACCGAGGTGGTCTATTTCTTTTCGGGTGCCGAGCAGATTCCGGGGGCGGTAGTCACCGCCTCCCACAATCCCGCCGCCTACAACGGCTTCAAGTTCTGTAACAGCGGGGCGGCCCCGATCGGTACCGGAACCGGTTTGGAACAGATCAGGGAAATAGCCCGCACCTGGGACGAGCTTTCCCCTGAGTCATCCGTCTTGACCAGGGGTTTCGCCATCTTGCACGATTCCCTCCCCCGTTATCTGGCGCATGTGCTGGGGCTGGTCGATCCGGACGGGATCGGGAGATTGCAGGTGGCGTTGGATGGCGGCAACGGCATGGCCGGGATAGTTTTGAAGCCGCTTTTCGAACACCTGGCCGCCTCTCCGGTAGGTCTGTATCTGGAGCCGGACGGCACCTTTCCGAACCACCCGGCCGATCCGCTCAACCCCGACAACCTGGCCGACCTGGTGGATCTGGTCCGCCGCCAGGGTGCCGACCTGGGTGCGGCGTTCGACGGCGACGGCGACCGGGTGGTGTTCGTAGACGAGCAGGGGATTCCATTGTCCGGTTCCACCGCCACCGCCATCATCTCCGGCTGGTTCCTGGCCCGAAACCCGGGTGCCTCGATCGTGCATAACCTGATCTGTTCCCGCAGCGTGGGCGAAACCATCCGGTCGCGGGGGGGAGTCCCGATCCGTACCCGGGTGGGCCATTCGTTCATCAAAGAGGTGATGGCCGGGACCGGGGCGGTGTTCGGCGGGGAGCATTCCGGTCACTACTACTTCGCCGACAATTTCGGTGCGGACAGCGCCACCCTGGCCTTGCTGGTCCTGCTGACCGTATTAACCGAGTCGGGGGTTCCCCTGTCGGATCTGCGGCACCCCTACGAACCCTACGCCATGTCGGGAGAGATCAACACCGAGGTGGAGGACATCGGGACGGCCATCGAGCAGGTGGCCACGGCTTTCGCCGGCTTCCCCCAGGATCGGCTGGACGGACTGACCGTGGATTTGGGTGACCGCTGGTTCAACGTCCGGCCCAGCAACACCGAACCGTTGCTGCGCCTCAACGCCGAAGCTCCCGATCAAGAGGCCTTGGAGGCTCTGGTCGGATCGGTCCGGGAGATAATCGAACCGGCCTCTCGTTGAGTCCCCGCCAAAAAATGTCACACCCCCCTTATACAACCTAGGGGCATGGTATGTGTTTTATGCGGATGGTGGAAGCCGCCCGCCTGGTTGACCGGACTTAACCCGGCGGAGCGGCGGCCCTTCTGTCAGGTATGCGAAGCCTCTCTGCGCCCGGCCGGTCCGGTTCGGCTGGCGTCCGGACTGGTGGTGCATTCTTTGCTGAACCATCAGGGTCCGGTACGCAACGCCGTCCACGCCCTGAAGTATCGGGGGGTTGATCGGGTGGCCAACGGCCTGGCCCCCTTCCTGGCCAACCTGCTGCCCGATCAGGCGGCGGTTTTGGTGCCTATACCGAGGTCGCTACCACGGCGGATCAAGTTCGGAACCGATCCGGGCCGAGCCCTGGCCCGGGCGGTATCACGGGTAGCCGGAGTGCCCGTGGCCGACGTCCTGCTGGCACCTCTGCTTCATCGCAGCCAGCTGCGGGAGCGACAAGAGGGCGACCTGCGGTTCCGTGCGCACCGAGCCGTACCTGCCGGAGCGGTGCTGGTCGACGACGTTCTGACCACCGGTGCCACATTGAGCTCGGCGGCGGCGGCCTGTCAGGGGGAGGTGATAGCGGCGATCACCCTGACCCGTTCGGTACCGGATGGCGGCGGCGATCCGCTAACCTCCGGCTATGGAAGTCCGCCTCAGCGGTCCGGGGATACGGTTCACCGAACAAACCAGAGCCCGCGCGGTGGAAAGGGTAAGCCGCACCGCCAAGTTCTTCGACCGGCTCGGTGAGGTCAACGTCCATGTCACCCGGATCAATCGACAAGGCAAAGATCATCGGTTTCGGGCCGAGCTGTCCACCCGGGCGGCCGGTCAGGATGTCCGGGCGGTGGGGGAGGGCGACACCGTTATCCGTTCTGTGGAAACCGCCTCGAAAAGCTTCGAGCGCCGGCTGCGCCGGTTGTCGCAGCGGCTCCACGACCGGCGGCGGCGTTATCCCAAACCCGACCTCCGCCCCCCGGCCGGCAACCGGACGCCAACCGTAGAGGAGGAAACCGGTTCGATGTCCCGGGTTCGTTGGCCGGTCGGCAAGCCGATGACCCCGGAAGACGCCGCCCTGGTCTTGGATGAGCAAAGGGAGAGGTTCCTGCTCTTCTCCAACCTGGCCACCGGGCAGATCAACGTCCTGCATAGGTTGCCTGACGGCGGGCTGGAGCTGATCGAACCGGACTAAATCGGGAAAATAGCTTGCTTTAACCGGATTAAAATCAATTGGTGTTAAGGTGTAGGGTAGGTTAGCCGAATAGATATGCCCACATTGATGAGGCGACTTGGCAAGGTTGTTCGGCTAACCGGCGGAGGAGAGGTTCCCCAAGTTAGAGGTTCAAGCATGGGAAAATACGGTGAGTTATGTCACTACTGAATCGGGTGCTTCGGGTTGGAGAGTCACGTACCCTGAAGGCCCTTGAAAACATAGCCGACCAGGTCAATCGGTTGGAGCCGGAGACGGAGCGGCTTTCAGACGCGGCGCTCGCGGCCAAAACGGTCGAGTTTCGGGAGCGGTTCGGTTCGGGGGAAACCCTCGACGATCTGGAGGTGGAAGCCTTTGCCCTGGTCCGGGAAGCGGCCAAGCGCGTGCTCGGCCAACGGCACTACGACGTCCAGGTGGTCGGGGCGGCCGCTCTGCATCGGGGCATGATCGCCGAGATGCGTACCGGCGAAGGTAAGACGCTGGTTTCCACCATGCCCGTCTATCTGAATGCCCTCACCGGTTCGGGCGTGCACGTGGTGACGGTCAACGACTACCTGGCCGCCCGCGACTCGGAATGGATGGGGGGCATCTACCGGATGCTGGGCCTGGAAGTGGGCCTGATCCAGACCGGAGACAATCCGTCAGAACGCAAACCCGCCTACACCGCCGACATCACCTACGGTACCAACAACGAATTCGGGTTCGATTATCTGCGCGACAACATGGCCATGTCCGAGCTGCTACGGGTCCAGCGCGGCCATCACTACGCCATAGTCGACGAAGTGGATTCCATACTGGTGGACGAAGCCCGCACCCCCCTGATCATCTCGGGACAGGTGGGTGACACGGCCCGCTGGTATCGGGAGTTCGCCCGTCTGGTACGGGGGCTGCGCAGGGACGTCCACTACCAGGTAGATCTGGCCAAACGCCAGGTGCTGTCCACCGAGGAAGGAGTGGAACGGGTCGAAAAACTGCTGGGCGTGGAGAACCTCTACGACCATGCCGCGGTCGACTTTGTCCACCACCTGGAAAAGGCCCTGCAAGCCAAGGAGCTCTATCACCGGGACGTGGAATATCTGGTCTCCCAGGGCCAGGTCATGATCGTGGATGAGTTCACCGGAAGGGTGTTGGAAGGCCGTCGCTATTCCGAGGGGCTGCACCAGGCCATCGAGGCCAAAGAAGGGGTTCGTATCAAGGAGGAGAACCAGACCCTGGCCTCGATCACCTTGCAGAACTTTTTCCGGCTGTACGGGAAGCTGGCCGGGATGACCGGAACCGCCATGACCGAAGCTTCCGAGTTCTCCCAGATATACGGCTTGGAAGTGGTCGAAATCCCCACCAACGTGGAGGTGGCCAGATGGGATCAGCCCGATCTCGTGTATAAGACCCAGCCCGCCAAGTTCAACGCGCTGGTGCACGACATAGAACAACGCCATCGGGAAGGCCAACCGGTGCTGATAGGAACCGTATCGATAGAAAAGTCGGAAGTGGTTTCCGATCATTTGTCACGGATGGGTGTCCCGCACGAGGTTCTGAACGCCAAACATCACGCCCGCGAAGCCGAGATCATCGCCCAGGCGGGTCGCCCCGGAGCCGTAACGGTGGCCACCAACATGGCCGGTCGAGGGGTTGACATCCAGCTGGGAGGTAATCCGGAGGGGTTGGCCCAAGCCGCCCTGCGCAAAAAGGTGAACCTGGAGGTGGGAAGCGAGGCCTGGGAGCAGGAGTATCAGCAGCAGCTGGCTACCTTCCGGGCCGCCACCGAACAGGCCCGTCAACAAGTTGTCGAGGCCGGTGGCTTGTATGTGCTGGGTACCGAACGGCACGAAAGCCGCCGAATCGACAACCAGCTTCGGGGCCGGTCGGGTCGTCAGGGTGATCCGGGGGAGTCACGGTTCTACCTTTCCCTGGGCGATGAGCTGATGAAAAGGTTCGCCGGCGATCGGGTCGGCACGATCATGGAGCGCCTCAAGATGCCGGAGGAGGTCCCCATCGAGGCGAAGATGGTCAGCCGGGCGGTGGAGCGGGCCCAGTCCCAGGTCGAATCCCAGAACTTCGAGATACGCAAGAACGTCCTCAAGTATGACGAGGTGATGAACCGCCAGCGTGAGGTGATCTACGAATGGCGCGACAGCATCATCCGTACCGACCAGAGTCGCGAGCTGATGCTCGAATGGGTGGAAGAGGCGGTCGAGGCCACGGTACGGGCCGGCCTACCGGAGGAAATACCCCCGTTGGAGCAGGACTGGGAGGGTTTGGCCCGGGAGCTTGAGATCCACTACATGTTCGAGCTGACCGCAGACGGCCTGCAGTCGTCGGGTAGCTCGGCGGACGAGGTGGTGGAGCTGGTGATAGAAGACGCGCTGCGCCGGTTCGAGGAGCGGGAGGAGAGGTTGACTCCCGAGGTGATGCGCAACATCGAACAAAGCCTGGCCCTTTCGATCATCGACAAGAAGTGGCGGGAACATCTTTCCGATATGGACTACCTGCGGGCTGGAATCGGCCTTCGGGCCATGGGGCAGCGTGATCCCCTGACCGAATATCGGCGGGAGGGATATGATCTGTTCAGCGACCTGGTGGCCTCGGTCAAAAGGGATACGGCCCGCTATCTGTATCGGGTGGAGGTAGCCGAGGCCCGGCGTCAGGCCCGCCCCAGGGTTACCATGACCTCGGGGGGTGGAAGAGGTCGTCCCAGGCAGGCCAAATCGGCCAAGGTGGGACGAAACGCCCCCTGCCCCTGCGGGTCAGGACGGAAGGCCAAAAGGTGCTCAGAAACCCCCGACTGTCTGGCCGCCGCCCGAGCCTGAACTACTTCAAGGACACCAGGCCTGCCATCAACTCAACCATCTCTGACCACGCCTACCCGTTCTATCGGGTAGCGTCCCCCAACCAGCCTGCCCGCCGGGTCGTTCCGGTATGGTGCAGAAGGATTTAGACGGCCTCCGACAGAGATTTTCGCGTTCTATCTCAACCCACTGGTTTTTGTCCCTATCCCCTTATACGTTGACCTATACCAAAAACCACGCAGCATCGGGTAAATAGACGTCGCTCGACTGCAAGGTCATTTTCGGGACGCCACCCGCTCAGACCTTGGCGGAGCGCGTCCCGACCCAAGGTGGTGGAGGTGGGGGCGGGCCCAGCGGGCGAAGCCCGTTTGCGGCGGTTTTCGCGTTCTCGGACTCCGGCGTTTCTTTAGGAGGTACAGAAAGGGCTCCGGTTGGCCCGACAGCAAGAAACGCCCCCTGGTTAGATGAAACTGCGGGCCAAGCCATCCCATCTCTTCAGTCACCCTCCTAGATCAACGTCACGTTTCTTGGGGTTCTGGCAGGCGTCGGCCCGAGGACTAATACGAAGCCGGCCGGCATCACCTCGGAGGATCAACGTTTCCCCACCTTGGGTAGGCTTTACCGACCTACTTAAGATTCAGAGGCGTGGTGGTGTACTTGGCAATCCGGGTTGGCCTGAATCGGGGGTGGCCGGGTGGGTGAAACAAATATGCGGGTGTTCTCGGCTAGCCTGTAATCCTGTCATGAGCTTCACCGATCCGCTTACCCAGGTTGAGGACCTCCGAGCTCGTCTTTCCGATGCACGGAGGTTCCTTTGATGTTGAATCCAAGCTCTCCGAGCTCGCCGAACTAAGGGCTCAGGCCGCCCGACCGGACCTCTGGGACGATCCTGATCGAGCCACCCGCCTCACTCGAAGGTTGGGACGGATAGAACGCCTCATCAACCGGGTGGCGAGCATGGAAAAGGATCTGGAGGACGCGGTCATATTGGTGGAGCTCGCCCGGGAAGAGGGCGACTCCGAAACCCTGGAAGAGGTGGTCCGCGATCTGGAGGCCACCGCCGCCCGCATAGCCGTCTTGGAGGAAGAATCCCTCTACTTCGGTGAGTATGACGACCATGCCGCCCTCTTCAGTGTGCACGCCGGAGCCGGTGGGATAGACGCCCAGGACTGGGCGGAGATGATGGTCCGCATGTATGTCCGTTATCTCACCGAATTAGGGTTTGACTATGAGATGGAAGACCTGCAACCGGGCGAGGAGGCGGGTATCAAATCAGCCACCCTGACCGTTGAGGGCGAACACGCCTACGCCATCCTGGAGGCCGAGCGCGGAGTCCATCGCCTGGTGCGGATATCCCCCTTCGATGCCAACTCCCGCCGGCACACCTCCTTCGCCGGGGTGGACGTGGTTCCATTGGTGGAAGACGCCGAGGTGGAGGTCAACCGGGATGATCTCCGCATAGATACCTACCGTTCGCAAGGAGCGGGGGGGCAGCATGTCAACACCGCCGACTCGGCCGTCCGGCTCACCCATCTGCCCACCGGTATCGTGGTGGCATGCCAGGCGGAACGTTCCCAACTCAGGAACCGCAACAAGGCCATGTCCCTTCTCCAAGCCAAGCTGGCCGAGCACGCCCGCTCCCGGCAGCAACAGGATCTGGATGAGATCCGAGGGGAACAGACCGAAGCCGCCTGGGGCCGCCAGATTCGATCCTATGTCCTGCAGCCCTACCAGCAGATCAAGGACCTGCGTACCGGTTTGGAGACCGGAAATGTCCAGCGGGTTTTGGACGGGGGTTTAGGATCGTTGACCGAATCGTATCTGCACTGGCGCCGCGCCAATCGAGAACGTCAGGACCGGAAGGATGGCAAGACGTTTTGAGGAGCTCACCACTGTTATTCTCGGTTTCCGGAAGGTTCCATAATCGGATGGGGCAGGCAATCCGATGATCCGACTACAAGAGGTCTCCAAGGTCTACGACGGCGGCGTGGTAGCCGTACAAAAAGTTAACCTGGACATTCGCAAAGGGGAGTTTGTTTTTCTGGTGGGCCCCTCCGGTTCGGGAAAATCCACCCTGATCAGGATGTGTTTGCGGGAGGAGCGGGTGACCCGAGGGACTATCTGGGTGGCGGGCAAGGACATCACCCGACTTCCCACCTGGCGGGTTCCCTATCTTCGTCGCACCGTGGGGACCATCTTCCAGGACTTCAAGCTGTTACCCAACAAGACGGTGGCCGAGAACGTGTCGTTCGCGCTCAAGGTGACCGGCTGCCCCCGGTCGATAATCCGCAGACAGGTGAACACGGTTTTGGAGCTGGTGGGTTTGTCGGCCAAGGCCGATCGATATCCCCGCCAGCTATCGGGCGGTGAGCAGCAACGGGTGACCATCGCCCGGGCCTTTGTGAACCGTCCGCCCATCCTGTTGGCCGACGAACCGACCGGAAACCTGGATCCGGCCACCTCGGTGGGCATCATGAGGTTATTGGACCGGATCAACCGCACCGGAACCACAGTGATGATGGCTACCCATGACTTCGCCATCGTGGACGCCATGCGTAGACGGGTGGTTCAGCTCGACCGGGGGCGGGTGATACGGGACGAGTCCGCTTCCGGCTACGAAGCTCCCTCAAAATCGTGAGCACCCTGCTTTTCCTGACCGGCGAGGCGTTTGTCAACCTACGCCGCAATGCCCTGGTCGCAACCGGTGCAGTCCTGGCCGTCTTCGTCTCGCTGGCCTTGGCGTTCGGGGCGCTGGTTTTCAACGAGCTGGTCAGGATCAACACCCTGCAATGGCAGCGAGGAGATCACATCATCGTCTTCCTCAAAGACGAGGGAGGGCCGGTAGCCCACGACCAACTTCTGCAGGAGATAAACGAGTATCCCGAGGTAGAGAACGCCTGGTATCTGGACAAGGCCGGTGCCTACCAGGAGTTCTCGGAAATGTACAGCGACCAGCCCGCCTTGGCCGCCACCGTCACCGCCGCCGATCTGCCCGCTTCGATCCGGGTGGAGCTCAAGGACATCTCCGAATATCAGGCGGTTCAGTTCCGGTTGGTAGGCCATCCGCTGCTCCGAAGATTGTCGGTGTTCAGCGAGGGAATCGAACGGCTGCTGAGCCTGACGGGGGTGCTCAACTCGATCGGATTGGGGCTGGTGGTGGTGCTGGGGGCGTCGGCGGTGGTACTGATCGCCAACACCATCCGCATGGCCATCTACGCCCGCCGGGAGGAAATCGCCATTATGAAGCTGGTCGGCGCGGGCAACTGGTTCATCCGGGTTCCTTTCATTATCGAAGGGGCAACTGTCGGTCTGCTGGGGGCGGGCCTGGCGGCGGCGGCGGTTTTTGTCAGCCACGGTCTGTTGGAGCGAATACCGACCGACATCCTTATCCGTTTCCAGGTTGACCAGAGTTTTCTTACCAGTCGGACCATCCTGATCCTGGGGTTCGGGGTCCTGGCCGGATTTATCGGGAGCAGCTTCGGGCTGAGACGCTTCCTGAGGGTGTGATCGGTGCACCGCCGCAGGTTGGTCGGGATAGGTGGTGCGGTCGCTTTAGGTGCTTTCCTCCTGGTTCCGGTGATGGCGGGTGCTCAGCCGGAGGAGGAACGTCTGGCCGATGTCGAGCGGCAGATGAGCGAGATGGCGCGGTTGATCGAAAGTACCCAGGCCGAACGTACCGAATTTGTTCAACAGATCGAAGTCCTGGAAGCCAGGCTGGCGAGCCAAAAGGCCGATCTCTGGGCGGCGGAGGAACAGGCAGCCACGGCGGCTGCGGCGGTGGCGGTCAGCGAGGACGCTTTCAACAACCTAACCCGCCGGATCAGGCTGGCCGATGCCGAGCTGGTCAAAACCCGACTGGATCAGGATGAAACCCGAGTCGCGCTGAGGGACCGAACGGTAGAAATGTATATGACCGGCACCAACGGCATCGACGTTCTGCTGGCCGGTGCCTGGGACCCCGGGTCGGATTCGATCCGGCTGGAATACGCCCGCGGACTGCTGGAAGACATCGATTTGCTTTTGCGAACCCTTCAGATTCTCGAAAGGCAGGAGCTGGAGCGCCAGGAGGCCCTCCTATTGGACCGAGAAAGCGAAGCCGAGCTGCTGGTTCAGCTTCGGATCGAACAGCTGGAGGCGCAGCAATATCGGGCGGATGTGGAAGCGGTTCGAGAGGATTTGTTCAGCCAGTTGGAGGAGATGGAGAACTTATTGGCCGCCGCCGGAGAGGAGATAGACGACTACGAAGGCCATGTGGCCGCCCTGGAAGCCGAGTCGCAGGAAATCGAGCTGGCCATACTGCGGCGTCAGGTGCGGGAGGGAGAGGTACCAGGTGTTTTGGCCTGGCCGGTGAGCGGTGGTGTTACCTCGCCCTTCGGATGGCGTATCCATCCCATCTTCGGCGACCGAAGGCTTCATACCGGAATCGACCTGAGAGCCCGGGCCGGTGAACCGATCTACGCCGCCGCCAACGGAGCCGTCCTGCTGGCCGAGGCCAGGGGAGGATATGGTCAGACCGTTATACTCTCACACGGTGGGGGCTTAACCACCTTGTATGCCCACCTTTCCCGGATCGGGGTCAGCGCAGACCAAATCGTTAATGCGGGTGACGTGGTGGGATACGTCGGATGTACCGGGTTTTGCACCGGGCCTCACCTGCATTTCGAGGTACGGGAGGTGGGCAATCCGGTCGATCCGATGACCTATCTGCCCGGCTAACCTGCGTCACCGCCTTCTAATAGAGGGATTGCAACCACAATGAATCGTAAAAAGGATTCGGGTTCCAACATCGCCCGCAACCGTCGCGCCCGATTCGATTACGTCTTCGAGGAGGAGTATGAGGCGGGGATCGTTCTGACCGGTTCCGAGGTGAAAAGTATTCGGGCGGGACAGGTGCACCTCCGGGAATCCTACGGCCAGGTACGGAGAGGTGAGATTTGGCTGGTGGGGATGCACATCGCTCCCTACGAGATGGCGAGGGAGGGCGGACACCATCCCACCCGGGAACGCAAGCTACTACTCAATGCCCGAGAGATCGAGCGGATCAACCGGCGGGTGTCCGAGCGCGGCCTGACCATCGTGCCGATCAGCATGTATTGGAAGAGAGGCCGGGTTAAGGTTCAGATCGGGATCGGAAGAGGGTCGCGCCGTTACGACAAGCGGGAGAAGATTAAAGCCCGAGACATGGAACGAGAGACCCGAAAGGCCCTGTCACGGCGGCACCGCCCCTGAGGTTTTGACTTACCGGGCCGAAGCCTCTTCTTTTTGTCTCAGGGGTTGGTTACAATGGGTCGGGTCAACTCACATTATGGGGGTGAACAGGATTCGACGTTGGTAGCCGAAGTGTCGGAAGCGAGCCGAGGTCACCGGAGGCCTCGTTAAATAGCCGGTACAAACCTATAAGTGCCAATCACCAATTTGCACTGGCTGCCTAAACAAAGGTAAGCCCGTCCCCCGGAGCGGTTCCTGCCCTCTCCGGAGTGGGCGTCGTTCAGCAGGATGGACTTCTCGGGATACCCGGACCGGAAAGTCGAGATCAACTCGGGAGTAGGGCGGACGGTCACTGGCCGATGGAGTCCGACCGCCCGAAATCTAACCATCGGCTGCGCTCGGAGAGGCCGCCTCTGAAGTACCAACGGACCGGGGTTCGATTCCCCGCACCTCCACCCTTTTTATCGCACCTCAGTGCCTACGCAAGGAGAGTTCCCCCTCGCCTTAGTCGATGAGGTGCCGCCGGCGGAGCCAGACACTCCAAGCGTCGCGTACATGGGGAGACAGCCACAACTCGTCCCACAGTTTGATGAGGACGTCGAGGTCGATGTAGAAGAGAACGTCGTCGTCTAGACCTTCTGTCATTACCCGTTCATAGGCGTACCGGAGTTGTTTGCGGTCGTCAAGATCGTATTCGTAGGGGAAACTCCAAGCTATATGGGCGGGCAACACGATCTTTGCCCTTGGCCTTGGGCAAAGATCGGTCTTGTAGGTCGTCGGGTATCGACACCGGTCTCATACGGAGATGGCGGCGTTCTACCTGCTGTGTTCAGGCTGGTTGTTCGGAGCGAATACCTGTCGATTTCCGCACGATCTCTAGTCGGTTCGGTAGAGGTAGCGAATGTCCCAGAGACCGTACAGGGTGGGGGTGGTGTTACCGAAGACGTCTCGTGTCGCGGTCAGCCGCTCGGTCAGCGTCGTGAAGATAAGCGGAACGTTCTCGGCGATGATTTCCTGGGCTCGATGGTAATGGTCAACGCGCGTTTGGTGATCCAGCTCCCGACTGGCTTCGATGTAGAGCTCATCGATCTCGGCTTCCCATTCCGTAGCGGGTTGGGATTGTTTGGGGTGCCACATATGAAGGCCGCCACTGCTGTGCCAGACGTCGATTCCACCGTAGGGGTCGGTGCCACCGCTGAGGCCGATGACGATGGCCTCCCAGTCGTAGGAATTGGTGAGCCGTGCCACAAGGTCGCTGAACTCAATCGGACGGTAGTTCACCCCGAGGCCGATCTCCTCCATGCCCTGTTGGATCAGTGTTGTGATCCTTTCCCGGACGCTGTTGCCGGTGTTGGTGACCAGATCAAACTCGATCTCGTTGCC
>VXMP01000009.1:0-7125 GCA_009841075.1 Acidimicrobiia bacterium
GTGGCTGCGCATTTCGTAAAACTCCCGGGGGGGGGGGTTCGGGGGATGGGTGGGGATAGGTATTGGGCGGTGCCGGTGCTGTACATCATGGCCGGGCGTCCTCCTCGGGCGTTCGGGTCGGTTTGGTGGCCGGTCGGGAGGAGGTAGTCGGGGGTGCTGGTGACTTTGCGGTGGAAGTTGGGTGGATCGACGCGGGCGTTCCATACCGCTTCGTAGACTTGTCTTAGATGGCTGATGGTGTATTGGGGTGGACAGAATTTGGCTGCAAGGGTGGTGTATTCGAGTTTGGAGCGTATTCTCTCGACTGAGTCTTTAATGATTTTTATGTGGTCGAACGCTAGAGGGAGGGCGTCGTGTTCGACCTTCACAACGGGAAAAAGTTGAGCGTCGACTGCATCTCCGCCTCCCTTGGGTGGGGGAAGGTCGGCGAGAATAGCCCAGTAGGCGACGGTGACAATCCGCATTCGGGGGTCGCGGTCAGGGGTTCCATAGGTCCCGAGCTGCTCTAGATAACGCGGCTCTGCGTTTACCGCCGCCTCTTCGTGGAGTTCGCGTTGGGCCGCTTCTTCAAGGTTCTCTTCGGGGCGTACAAACCCGCCCGGCAGTGCCCAATCCCCTATGTAAGGGCGCTGCCCGCGTTTGATCAAAAGTATCTGGAGTAGGTCGTCGACGATGGTGAAAGTGACCACGTCAACTGTGACCGCAACCGGGGGGTAGTCCCGTGGGTTGTATCCTTCGGGAACCTGGATTTCATCCCTCATCTATACCATCCTAACCTGTTTGTGTTGACAAGACAAGAACTCGGTGGTAAGGTTCTAGTCGGCTCGATATATTCTTTTTTATCTGAGCCAGAAAATAAAATATAGTCAGCCTGGGAATAAATGCCCGCCCGTAGTGTTATACCCAGATACGAGACGGGGTGAAAACCCCCCAACCGAAGGAGGAAAATTGATAAATAGAAATGCAACCGAACCGACCAAGATCTGGTTCCTATTGGACCGGTCGGGGTCGATGGGAGGTCTGGCCCAAGACGTGATCGGAGGCTTCAACTCATTTGTCGCCGAACAGTCAAACGAGCCTGGAACCTCCCATCTCACCCTGGTGCAGTTCGATAGTCAAGCACCGTTCCAGACTATACACGATGCGGTGCCTATTGGAGACGTGCCGGAACTGACGGCCAACGTCTACCGGCCCCGGGGAACTACTCCTCTGCTGGATGCTATCGGTAACCTGATCGAAAGCGCCGACCAGCGCATCGAAACCAGAAGCCGTGACAACCAACCGGAGGAGGACCAGCTGGTGCTGATCTTCAGCGACGGTTTGGAGAACGCCTCTCACAAGTACAACTGGGCAATGATTGCGAAGTTGATCAAAGAGCGCCAGGAAGCAGGCTGGGAGTTCGTGTTCATGGGTGCCAACCAGGACAGCTATCTGGAAGCGGGACGCATCGGTGTCCGGCAAGAGAGCATCGCCAATTTCGAAGCCAGTGCTGTGGGCACCGAAGCGGCATTCCGCTCAATGTCACGGGGCACCAGACAGTTCAGAGAAAAAACCAGGTACGAACGGCGCAGGGATTCCGGAGCCTTCTACGGCGGAATCCGTGAGTCGGAAGAGTTGATGGAAGAAATGCGAAACCAGCACGGCGGGCAAAGCAGCATCCCGAATCTGGAGATGGCCACGGTGGGGCAACCCATCACCCGTCTAGGAATCTCGCTGTTCCCCATCTACCTACCAGGTAACTATCTGCCGGAGATCGCCACGGGACCGAACTCGGGACTGGTCATCAAGGAGAAAGTCGCTTCGACGGTGCCCTCCCTTCAGGTGACGAACCCGACCAATCTGCCCATCCTGATACCGGAGGGAGAACAGCTAGTCGGTGGCCTCCAGGATCGGGTGGCAAACACCAGCATCCTGGTAGCGCCGGCCTCCCGTCTGGACATACCGGTGTCCTGCCTTGAGCAGGGCCGATGGGGTGACCGACGCGACTTCGGTCGTGGAAGGGCGTTCACGCCGAGACGGACCCGACGGGCCAAGAACGCGTCGGTGTCTGATTCGGTCCGCCGGAATAGATCGCGACGCAGTGATCAGGCGGCTGTATGGAACACCATCGATCGGGAACTGACCTACCTAGGGGTCAGCTCCGACACCCGGGCCGTCCGGGACGCCGAACAGTCCCTCCGCCACGACCAGCAACGGCGCCAAACGGTCCGCCGCATGGCCCAAAGAGGGCCGCTGCCCAACCAGTGTGGCGTAGTGGTCTCCCACGGCTGGAGAGTGGTGGCGATCGAATTGTTCGGCAACCATGACCTGCTCGTCCCACATTGGGAAGGGATAGTCCGCTCGCACCTGATGGAACGTCTGACCGCAACCGGAGAACCCTCCAAAACCGAGGCCCGAGACCGGATCAGGCGCTTCGCCCAGGCGGCAGCCGTCACGAACCCGGGCGTCGGCCTAGGCACCGAGGTGCACGTGAATGACGGGAGGACGGTAGGCCAGGCACTCATACACCAAGGTGCCGTCGTCTACGCCTCCGCCTTCATGATCGGCTAACCACACAGCAGGAACCGAACGGGCGGTAAGCCTCCTCCTCTGCTTACCGCCCGGTTCCCAAGTGAACGAGAACACCAGACGAGAGAGACCGCTAGAAAGGTAAAGACTATGCCAACACTACAAAAAGATAAACCCGATACGGCCCGGAAATTCATCTGGGCATCCGGTACCCACATCGGACTTATCCGCAAACAGAATCAGGATTTGATCTACCCGGAGCATGACGGGCAAGACTACGGGCCGCTTCTGGTGGCGGTGGCAGACGGCTGTGGAGGTCTCCCTCACGGAGACTGGGCCAGTAGTTTGGCCATCCAAGAAGCGATCGCCGCCAAAGGAACCGTAAAAGATCGGGTTCTGGCTGCTAACAAGGCCGTCTTTAGCAAGAAAGTGGGGATGGCCACCACACTTACGATTGTCGAACTGTTACCTGACGGAACAGCCAACATCGGCCATCTCGGAGACAGCCGAGCCTATCTGTTTCGTGAAGGGAAGCTCTACCAAATCACCAGAGACCATACCGTCGGGCACGCTTTGATCTGGGCCGTTGGATACCGCCGGTCACCAAGGGTTGACGTATTGCAGCTGAAACTGGCGGACTGGGATCGTTTGCTGCTGTGCTCCGACGGTCTGACCTGCATGCTCACCGACACCCAGATAGCCGACATAGTGAAGTCCGGCACTCCCTTAGAGGTGGTTGAGAACCTGATCGAAGCAGCCAACAAAGCAGGCGGCTACGACAATATTTCAGTAGTCCTGGTAGACGCATAAGAAGTACTGGAAGATGATTTCTGTAACCAACTATGAATTATCAATCTCATTAAAAAGGTAGGCCACATTATGTCCGAACAGTCTGACGCCCAACCTCCCGGCGAACCAATCAAACTCGGCAAACGGGTTCCAACGGTTCGAAGGTCATCAAGATATCAAACAGAGTCGCTTCGATCAGTCAATCCGAGATTCTTCGGGTTCCGGCTACCACGGAGCTTGCGTATTGGTGTCGTGATAACGGCCTTGTTTGTTGTCGCGTCCGTTTGCCCGGACACCACGGCAATGGCTGAGACCACTACTACCTCTGTATCTCTTGTAGCCGAAGAGCAGGATGAAGAGCACGGTGCCCTGACCTTCGTAAAGAAAATCGGAGCCAACATCAACGGGTGGGCAAAAGCGGCCGGCGCAGGTGCCTGGGCAGCTCTCATTACACTTCAGAAAGCGGTTCCAAATTTCGACGATCTGCCCGCCGATCTCAAAAGGAGATTCCACAAGGCAGGCATGCATGGTGACTGGAAACGACTCACTCTCGCCAGGTCCTTCTACGAGTCGGGCATTCCCTTACCTGTCAGGAATCTTGGAGAAGACGCTGTTAAGGCCTTCGTCTACGGCAAGGAAGCCGGCCATATTGAAGCGGTCGTCAACGCTCCGGAAAAAATGATGGACAATGACAACATCGTTTGGCAGCGCGCCGAGGACAACCGGGCTCTCGGTGGCAACGACATGAGCTCAGAGGAATTAGCGAAGATCAACCGCCAGAACGTCCGCCACGCCACCGGCATTGTTGCAACCAAGGCGCTCCAAACTGCTTCTGTCGCCGGATTAACCGGTATGGCGCTCGAAGGCGTAGTCAGCGTTAGCGAGAACCTTATCTACGTCTACAAGGAAGAGACAGACGTCCGGCAGGCAGGTAACAATGTAGTGAAAGACATGTTGGAAGAAGGCGTAGGCGCGGCGATCGGAGGTGTAGGCCTGACGGTCGTCGCTGCCCTGGGGGGCGGCCCCGCCATCGCCGCAGCCGCACCGGTCCTCATCACAATAGGTGGAGTGGCGTACCTTGTAACCGCCTACCAGCGAATCAAGACCGCCTGGGACTAAGCCCAAGAGCAACCGGACGATCCCCCTCTAGGAGCATTTACCCTCCCGCTGAGAACACCACCCCTTCCTCAGGGTGTTAAAGCTTCGGAAGGCACGCTTGGGCTTCTTCACCTAAATCGCCTCCGGCTACCGCAATCAAACCGGGCAGGCGAGTTCCAAACAGGTTCGAGGATAACCAAGATCCCCCGGTGGCATCGATAGTCGTCCAAGCCGGGCACCCCGCCTTTCACTACACTAACTCAACTGTTCGAGTGGTCGAGCAGGCCGACTTGGCGGTTCATGACAAGCCCGTTGAGTTGGCACAGGCGAATACAACTACTGAAGGCAACCACTTTTCACCCATGGTCAATCTGAGATTCTTCGAGTTCCGGCTACCACGGAGCTTGCGTATTGGTGTCGTGATAATGGCCTTCTTTCTTGTCGCGTCCGTTTGTCCGAACACCACGGCAATGGCTCAGACCACAACCACCTCGACCACCACCACCTCTGCATCTCCTGCAGCCGACGAGCAGGAGGAAGAAAACTTTGTACTGGGCTTTGCGAAGAGAATCGGATCCAACATCTACGGGTGGATAAAAGCGGTCGGGGCGGGTGCCTGGGCAGCTCTCATAACACTTCAGTCAGCAGTCCGAACTTTCACCGATCTCGCCCCCTATCTCAAAACGAAATTCTCCTTGGCGGGCATGCATGGTGCCTGGAGACCGAGCCATCTCGCCGGCTCCTTCTACGAATCAACCATTCCTTTCCCGGTCAGGAATCTGGGGAATGACGCGGTGCTGGCCTTTATCAAAGGGAAGCATGCCAGCCATATTGAAGCCGTTGTCAATAATCCCGGAAGGTTGCTGGACAATACCAATATCGTTTGGGAGCGGGCCGGGGACAACCTGGCTCGTGGCGGCTCCAATATGACCGCCTCGGAATTAATGATAGCCAACACCCGAAACGCCCTCCACGCTACCGGCATTGTTGCGACCAATGCGCTCCACACCGCGGCCGTAGCCGGATTCATCGGCATGTCGCTCGAAGGCGTAGTCAGCGTTTCCGAGAACCTTATCTACGTCTACAGGGGGGAGAGAGACATTCAGGAGGCAGGGAGGGAGATAGCGCAAGACGTTCTGGAAGAAGGCGTAATCGCGGCGATCGGAGGGGCAACCATGGGGGTCATCGCTGCCCTGGGGGGCGGCTCCGCCATCGCCGCAGCCGCGCCGGTTCTCATCCCGATAGGTGGAGTGGTATACCTTGTCACCGCCTACCAGCGAATCAAGACCGCTTGGGACTCAGCCCAAGAGCAACCAGACGATCCCGCTCAGGAGCATTCACCTTCCGCTGAGAACACAGCCGCTTCCTCAGTCGGTAAACGAGCTTTCGGCAGAGCGGTTGTTGGAAAGTCCACCGAAGCTGGGATGTTTGACTATCTCGAATGCGCTCCAATAGCGGCAGCAGTATCAGCGGGTAATCGACCGGGCCGAATCTGTTGATGGAGTGCTGCAGGTGGGCTAGATCGTGTGCTTACCTATTTGGTCAGACTGGTAGCAGATGGCTTTAGGTCGGGTTTAACTTGTATCCGTTAGAAGGTGCCGACTATTCGGGGCAATCCGGTATGAATCGCAAAACTTCGTGGTCGCCTCTTTCTTGAAGGGTCGTCTCAACCTCGTGAGGTTCGCACCCTAGGGCGGCGGCGAGTCCGGCCCGGCCTGATTGCGGGTCGATTCCGGTCAATCTGGCCACCAGATCCCATCCTTTATTGTGTTGGTCGATACGAGTTACGGTGGCCGATACAGACATATCCGAGCGGTCGAGGACTAAGTTAATGAAGTCCCCGTGTTGACCCCCCACTTCTTCGACCAGAGCGCGAATGGTTCCCAGAGCCGGACCGGAAATGGTCGTATCGGGGAAGGTCACTGTAAGGCTAAGGCCTTTATCTAACTCGAATTGGAGCCGATCGTTGGGCTTCACACCCAGAGACTTACCGGCGGTGAAGCCAAGTGCTCGGCCACTACCCCGAAGGGTGTCTTTGTCAATCTGGAAAAGAATCCCGATTCGACTCGGAGCGAGAAAAAACATCCCGCGGCTGGTTTGGGGCAACTCGTCCGAATAGACATAGGGTTCTTCAGACCTCCGAAGTCTGACTGATTCTCCTTCGACTACAAACGCCGGAGCATAGCAATAGGCCCGGCACGACGCTTCGACCGTCCCGAAAGTGTCTCGCATGTGTCGGACAACTTCGCTCACCGGAACCGGACCCCTGTCTGCTAACAGGGACCGGATTGATTCGGCAATGCCCTTGTATTCGAGAAAACCCCACTCCGTCAGCGCCCATTCTTTGTAATTGGCGCGAACGAAGCGTTCGTCGGCGGCCAGGGCATTTCGTACACTGTTGATTGGCCGTACCAAGCCGGCGGTTTCCAGCATCAGTTCCGCCGTCATCGGAGACTGCTCGGCAAGGAGTACCTGAGAAAGGTGGTCGGTGATACCTCCGGGCCATCGCACCAATCTACCGTTCACGATGCGGCACCGATCATTTCTTGTAAGCCAAGGAAGGTGCAGTTCGTCTGTTAGTCCCCAACGACGCAGCGGTTCGCGAATCGTCGCCATCTCGATGCGGCCGTACCGGTCGGCGGTAGCGAGGATGGAAGCTGTCGGGTCATGTGCTTTGGCAGATCGGAGTACCAGCCAATCCCCGTCTTTTCGGTAGGGACCGGCGAGGAA
>VXMP01000009.1:7225-17065 GCA_009841075.1 Acidimicrobiia bacterium
AGTTCCTCAAGTCGTAATCCCGCCAGCGTCTTCCACTCCTTAACCATGGTCGGAGTTCCAACCAGTAGTGCCAGCACATCCCCTAGCGTCACCGCCGTAGTTTCGGACTGTGCCCAGGCGGCTACATCCGCCAGGTACTTGGACGTACTGGATAGGTACTTGGCAGCGTTCCATGGGATATGGGCCGGTTCGTCTCTGGTTGTTAGGGCTAGACGTTGGAGGTCCTTACTATCCTGCTCGGCACTTTCAATCACACAAAGCAGGTCCAAGAGCGATCCAATTCCGAATGCCTGCCATTCCATAACATCCTTGACTAGGAGCGAGGCGACCAGGGGACCCGGCCCGTGTTCACCCACGTATCGCTCAACCACGTTCTGGGGGCGGGTTCGTAATGGCAGCGTCGCAACCCACCCCATTGGCACTCCGGACGGTATGGCGATGGCCTGGTCCGGGACCGGAAGTTTGGCTAATCGGGCAGCTATCAACTTTCGGTCAGCTTCGGTGATTGCCGTTATGGATAGCCGATTCCAAAAGGAGCGTCCGAGGTCGGCGAGAACCAGACCATTATCTCTCGCCAGTCTCTTGAATGCCCAAGGTGCGTCCACATCGGCGTAGGATTCGCGGTACGCCCGTGGAACAATCGGGGCTCCGCTACTTCCCCAAGCGGCAGCAACCTCCGTAGCTCCGAAGCTGATGCCATTGGATGCCATGAAAACCCTTTGGGTTGAGAACGGGTGTTGATTGTCCATGCCTTATATATACAGGATGGCTATGACATTTGCCGTGGGCTGCGATGACCATCCAACTCCACGGATGACTGCCTTGGCAATCTGGGAAGCGATGTGATCGTGGTCAGTCGGAGCCGCCTACTTGATATGCCTGGGGTGGTTTCTCTCCTAGAAGGTGCTCTACGAAGTAGTCCCACCGGCGGCGTGTGAAGTATGGGTCTTCGTTCCAGGTGCCCCATGTGGCGGCGTAGTCATGGTTTCGGTTGGGGAGCACCAGCAGGTCGAAATCTCGGTTGGCCTTGATCAGGGCATCGACCAACTGGAGGGTTGACGCCGGGTTGACGTTGTCGTCCAGGTCACCGGTGACCAGGAGGAGCTTACCTTGAAGATTGCGCGCCAAGGTGCGGTTGGCCTGTGTATCCCAGCCGGGCCCAGGAAACGGGCCCACCCAGCGTTCGCCCCATGTGACGTTGGTGAGCGCCTGATCGTGATTGCCGGACGAGGCCACACCCACCCGATACAGGTCGGGGTATTCCAGCATCGCCCGGACCGTAGAGTACGCGCCCGCCGAGTGGCCATAGATGCCGACCCGGTCGAGGTCGATATACGGTCTGGTCTCGGCCAGCTGCTCCAGTACCGCAGCGTGATCGGCCACACCGCCCGCCCTTCCCTGCCATCGGTAAGACGCATCGAGGAAAGCCCTGGAGCGCCCGGGTGTACCCGAACCATCTACGGCGAACACCACGAATCCGAGTTCCGCCAGGCAGCGGGTGCTCTCGCCCACCACGTCGGTGAAGCCGCGGGGAGTCCTCGTGGCCTGGGGGCCTGGATAGACGCTCTCGACGACCGGATACTTCTCAGTCGGATCGAAATCGTAGGGCAGGACGATCATCCCGTAGAGATCGGTCTCGCCGTCGCTTGCCTTGGCGGAGAACCGTTCGGGATACCGCCACCCGACAGCTATCAGTGGTGAGACGTCCGCTTCGGTGACCTTGGCGACCAACTCGCCGGAAGACTTTCTCAGTACCGTCTGGGGCGGTTGGTCGATACGGGAGAAGCGATCCACGAAGTAGCGTCCATCGGGCGAGAAGTCCACCCAGGGGGGCCACTCTCCGTGCTCGGCGTCCTCCGGCGTCAGAAGGCACGGCATCCCCCCATCCAGGCTTACGGCATATAGGTGGTGGTAGTAGGGGTCTCTCGAGGGCTCCCTTCCGGTTCCCATTAAGTAGGCGGTACGGGTCTCCTCGTCGACCCTCAACAAGTCGGTGACCAGCCAATCACCGCTTGTCAGCTGCCTGATTGGATCACCGCCACCATCCAGCAGGAACAGGTGGCCCCAGCCGCTCCGGGCTGAGTACCATATGATCTCCTGGTGATCCGTGCCAACCCAGACATTGGGACGGCCGTAGTAGAGGGCGTTCAGGTCGATCGGGGTTTCGTTCTCCTCCTCCACCAGCACGACGCATCCGCCGGTTGCCGGATCGGCCGATACCAGCCGGACCGAGCGCCGGTCTCTATCCCAATCCAGAAAGAACACGGTGTCGCTACCGGCCGACCACCAGGCGTTACCCAGCTCTATGGGGGTCAGGAACGGCGACTCGAGTGGACTCCAAGACAGATCTGTGCGCCTACCCGTATCGGTCTCGAATGCAACCAGATGGGCCAACGGCAACTCGGCATCGCCCGGTAGGGCCTGGCGGTAGGAGTGGAGACGGGGGCGCAGCGATCCGTCCGGCGGAGCACCCTGCCACAGGTGCATCGTCCCGACCCGCCGCTCGTCAAGTCTATGGGACAGGAGGTGACGCTCGTCGGGAGACCAGAGCACCCTCGGGGTGATGGTCCGGTTGCCCATACGGTCGGTGACCGCCGAGTTGCGACCCTCCGGAGAAGACCCGTAGCCGTAGGCTGTCTCGGCGTCATCGCTGAGGATCAAAGACCTGCCTTCGACTTGATCGACCAGCACCAGGTCTCCCCCAACGGTCCGTGTCACCTCGTATCTCCCGGAAGGCGAGACATTTCCCGGCTCCTTTCCTAGCCCCGGGTCGCGCCGTTCCTGCAAGGAGGAGCCATCCAGCCCGCATTCCCACCGGACATCACCGACCTCAAAACGTATCCGTGCACTATCGGCCACATACTCGAACGTCTCGAACGGGAGCCGCCGGGGCTCTACCTCCCTGCCCAGGGCCACCGATAGAGCATGGGCCACCATCCGATGGCCGAACGCCTTCCTCTGGCGGCCTGTCTCGGCGTCAACCAGTAGGAAGCGGTACCCCGAGGCTGATTCGGAGCGGTACCAGAAGGCAGTGGAATCCGGTAGCCATCGCACCGGCGTCTCGAGGTTGAATACCAAGGACTTGACATTCCTATAGAGCATCGCTTCCGCGCGCCGGTACCGCTCCCGCATGGCTTTCTGCTGCTCAGAGATCATTCGACTCGATCCGCGACCCTTCCCAGGTTCTTAAACCAGGCCCCGAAGGATTTCCTGTCTGACCCCGGCGACGTAGGTGATGGTCGGGTTCACCACCTGGGTGGCCCGCGCCTCCAATACCTGGCTCAGTAACAGGACGGCTTCTCGGGGTTCGAGCCCATAGTCGGCATGGAGCCAGCGGATCAACTCCGACACCGCCACCCGAAAAGCGCTCTCCGCAGGCCGGTCGGCCCCCACCGTAAAGATATAATCGGGCGTGACGATCCGGGGCCAGATCATCTCGGCCGGCCGGGGCATGAGTTCGACCCTCAGCCGTACAAGGGCGCTCGTCTCGATACCGGTACCGGAGATCTCGCCGTCGCCTTGTAAAGCATGAACATCGCCGATGTGCAAAAGGGCACCAGGGACGTTGACTACCAGACGCACCCTGGCACCCGGCCCGACCTCCTGTACGTCCATGTTCCCACCCCAGTGGCCGACCCGCACCGTGGACTGCGCCTCATGGGTGGGAGCGACCGCCATCATCCCAATCATCGGTCGGGCGGGAATAGTCAGCCCGGCATCCCAGATCACCTGATTATCGTGTATCCGAACCACCCGAGCCGCTCCGAGCTTCTCGTCTGTGAGGGGCGCGCTCGGAAACATGGTGTTATTCCCCGAGAACGCTACATATCCGACGGGTGCCAACTCCATGTTTTCGATTACTACCTCTATTACCATCCCCGGCTCGGCACCGTGTACCCAGATAGCACCCGATGACGGGTTGGCCCGCTCAACTTGGTAGGAGTGGTACTCAGACCAGTCTTCCAGGAGGTGGTAAGGCACCACAGATATATCCGGGCCCCGATTCATCTGGGTAACCACCTCGAACACCTCGCCCGGTTCCACCCACAGAGTGGGACGGTTACCAGGGCTCGCTTCGTAGTAGAGGGGAGAAGGCCCTTGACGCCGGATCATCTGCCCATCATCCTCCCAGGATCTCCGCCAGGCGGCCGGCGATGATCTTCTCCTGACCGGCCCGCAAAGTGGAGACACGTATGTCAAGATAGTTCCGGTCAGGATCGACCCACCGGTAGTGGGGGCGGAGGATGATGCAGGGCTCCCCGTCGTGTAGCTCTCTGACCACCTCCTCAAGGGTCTTGGGCGAGCGGGAGCGATCGAACCTGACGCGCAGGGAGTCCGGTGGCTTCGGATCGGCCGTGACAGAGCCGTCCTCGTAGGAAAAACTCAGGAACGAGAATCCTTCGAGACGAGTCCGCATGTTGTCAAGGAGCCGCCGGTACTGCCGAAACCGCCGGTCGTGATCCATTTCGAGCCAGCTCCTGAGGGCCGCGTAGGCCGCCAATATCTCGCCCCGACCAACCTTCATGTGCCTTCCAAACGCCTGCGCGTCGGGCCCCTCGAAGGCCAGATAGCTGTTCCGCCGAGCACCAGTGATACCGGCGGCGGTTCCGGTGAGTAAGCCGGCCGTCGAACCGGCACCGAAGAACTTTCCGCTGTAGGTTGCGAAGTCGGCACCGGCACGCACGTACCTGCTGAGGTTGTCAAGGGGGTAGACCTGCTCTGCCGCATCGACTATCACTGCCAGGTGATGGCGCTTGGCGATCGCAAGAACCCGGTCGAACGGAACCACATTCGGCGCATCGGGTGCGTAGAAAAATATCCCCGCCGTCCGCTCGCCGATGGCCTCTTCAATGTCCGCCTCCGAGGTGGATATCTCATCACCTGCAGGCACGATCCGGCCGCCTGCCCCTTCAAGGCATCGGTCGTAAAAAGTGCGCCTGCCGGCCTGAACCACAAACTCGTTGCGAAGCCCCCTGGTGTCAGGAAGCCGCGCCACCAAATCCTTCCTACCGTCGGTCATGCAGGCAGCCGTGGCCAACACAGTGGCAGCCGCGGCACCCGGTGTCACCAGGGCGGCTTCAATCCCAAGCATCTCGGCGATCGCCACTCCGGCGGCGTCCGAGAGGCTATCCACTTCCAAAAAGGACTCGTTGGCGACAAACATAGCCTCGAGCACCGGTCCCTGAGGGAGGCTGCCACCCAGCCCGGTCAGGTCGTTGTGGGCGTTGATAACGGGACGAACACCCAGCTGTGCGAGAAGTCTTTGCCGGGTCCCGTCAGCACTCATAGAGCAAACATACCGGGTTCACTCGTGGTCGTCTTGGTCGGAATGGATCGGAGCGTAGGGGATGCACATCGGCGATCCGGTCTTCTCGTCCGTCATCACGGCGGCTTCGACCCCGAAGTAATCCCGCAGTAGTCCGGGCGCCAACACCTCTGCGGGAGGGCCGTCGGCGACTATTTCGCCGCCGGACATGGCGATCATGCGGTCCGAGAACCTGGCCGCATGATTGAGATCGTGGAGCACCATGACGATGGTCACCCCGCGGTCTCGGTTCAGGTTTGACACCAGCTCCAGCAGATCCAGTTGGTGTCCGACGTCCAGGAAGGTAGTGGGCTCGTCCAGGAGGAGGATTTCGGTCTGCTGGGCGAGGGCGAGCGCCATCCAGGCCCGCTGTCTCTCACCCCCGGACAGGGTGTCGATGGAGCGATGGACAAAGTCCTCGAGGCGGGTCAAACGGATGGCTTCTTGGATCGCATCATCGTCTTGACGGCGCAGCATCCCGAGTGCTCCGACATGGGGGAACCGGCCTTGCTCGACCAATTCCAGCACGGTGAGTTCGGCCGGGACCTCGTGCACCTGCGGGAGGATCGCCATTTGACGAGCCACGTGCCGGGTGGGCTGTCGGTTTATGTCCTGGCCGTTGAGATACACGGCACCTGCCAGAGGCTCGATAAGGCGGGCCATAGTCTTGAGGGTGGTGCTCTTCCCCGATCCGTTGGGACCCACCAGCGAAGTTCTACTGCCCTTCTCAACACTGAGGCTGAGGTGCTTTGACACCACGTGCCGACCGTATCCGGTGGATATGCCCTCGGTCAGGAAGACGGGGTTACCGGTCATCGCTTGCCTTCCCGCATCAGGTAGAGAAAGAAGGGCGCTCCCACCAGGGCGGTAAAGGCACCGACCGGGACTCGGCTACCGCTTTCCGTCCGGATGTCGACCAGCGGAATCCAGTCGAGCGAGAAGACCCGGGCGAGCAGGTCGGCGCACACCAGGATGACCGCCCCCACCAGGGCGGAGCAGACCAGCAGCCTCCGGAGATCCGAGCCCACCAGGGTGCGCGCCAGATGGGGACCGATGAGGCCCAGAAAAGCGACACCCCCGACTACGGACACCGATCCGGCCGCCAGAACGACCGCCGTCATGAGAATGAAGGCGCGGGCCAACTCGGAACGCAGTCCGAGGCTCACCGAGGTGCTATCTCCAAGTTGCAGGGCATTGGCCAGAGGTATTACCCACACCACCAGCGGAAGGGCCAAAGCCGCAACAGGTGCCAAGAAGACCAAATGGTCCCAGGTCCGCGTACTCAGCGATCCCACCAGCCATCTGACGATCGAATCTATGTGGCTGCCCGAAATCAGTACCAGGAACGAGGTGACCGACGAAAGCGCGGCGGCAACTACCACCCCCGTCAGGATGAGTCGGATGGGATCGGTGCCGGCGCGCCGGTAGCTGAGCACGTAGACGACAGTTCCTGCCGCCAAGCCTCCGGAGGTCGCCGCCCAAGGCACCAAGAAGTTAAGATCGTCCAGCGCCCCCTCCGAGCCAAAAGTGAACACAAGTGCCAGTACCGCACCCAGGACGGCACCTTGGGTCACCCCGACCGTGGCGGGAGCGGCCAGAGGATTCCTTAGGACCGACTGAAGCAGTGCGCCTGATGAGGACAGCATCGCCCCGGACAGCGCGGCGATTAGTACCCGTGGCACTCGCACCTCCCACACCGAGATACGGTGATGTACCTCCTCGGCCTGGTTGATGAGCGCTTTGTAGACCAGATCGGGTCCGAAGATGACCGGGCCCAGCATCACGTAGGCGAACATCACGACTATTAGCAACCCTCCCAGAGCTACCAACACTCGCCGCGACCGTACCTCCGGCCTGGCAACATCTCTTGTGCGTCCTTCAACTGCGGATGCGGTGGTCACGGAATGGCCTTACGCCGCAACAGACCTCGTTGCATCAGCACAAGCAGTGCCGGAGCACCGAAGACGACCGTCCAAAGACCTACCGCTATCTCATGCGGATGCAGGGCGAGTCGGGCCGCCAGGTCGGCACTCACAACGAGGACCGCCCCAACCGCTGCGGAAACCGGAAGGACAATCCGGGCGTCCGAGGTCCTCAGCAACCGGCGGACGATGTGAGGCGACACCAGGGCTACGAATCCGATCGGGCCGGCAATGGCAATCACCGGAGCCACCAACAGAACCGCCGCGGCGAATAGAAGCGCCCTGGTACGCCGGACGCCGACGCCCAGACCTTCGGCCATCTCGTCACCCAGCTTGAGGATGTTCAAGGGTCTTCCGGCCAGAAGGAATATCACCGGGAGAGCAATCGTCCAGGGGGCTACCAAACGCACCTCCTCCCATTGGACATCGGAGAGGCTCCCGACCAGGAAACGATAGATGACCGAAACGCCCCCGAAATTGGGGGCCAGCGTTATCACCGCTATCACCAGGGCGTTCAGTAAAGACGTGAATGCCGCCCCGACCAGCAGCATACGCATGGGGTGGCTCTTGAGGCTCACCAAAGACAGGATCAAAGTTCCTGTAACCAGTCCGGCCAATAGAGCGGCCGGCGGCAAGGCGATGCCTGGGAACGGGAGCCGGAAGGCGACGATGATGGCGACTGCCAGCGAGGCTCCTGCGGACACTCCGATCAGCTCCGGTCCGGCGAGAGGGTTCCGTAGCGTGTCCTGCATCACTGCGCCCGAAACACCGAGCATCCCACCGGCCAGCAGTCCGCCTATGACCCGAGGAAGTCGGAGGTTTTGGACGATAAACCGCTGGTTCCCCTCGGAGGTAGCCGGACCGAATAAGGCTTCCAGCACCTGCCCTACCGACAGGTCGGGCGTTCCCTGCATCAGCGACACCACCGCCACCGCTGCACATAGGCAGGCGATGAAGACCACCACCATGGCAGCCCGTATCAAATTGCTCCGGAACAGGGAATGCTCCTCAGCCAGGGGAGGGCCGAGAGACCGAACGACCCTCCCCTAACGAGCTTAAAACCGGGGTTATCCGACCTAGGAGGAAGGCGGCAACCACACCGCTAGGTCTCCCGGATGGTCGTAGATGGCGGGCCAGCCGGCATTCAGGTAGCACTGGTAAGCCCACTGGAGCATCAGCAGCCCATGGCCGAAGGAACCCGCCGAGTCCTCTTCGCACACCCGGCCTTCGCGGTGGGCGGTGGTGTTGAGCCATACCTCCTCCGCGACGGTGTCGTAGCGAGCGCTCCCGGGCCAGGTGATCATGACCCAAACTGCAGGATCGGTCTCCACGATGAACTCCCAGGAGAACTCGCTGTCTGGAGACCCGTACTCGGACTCCCCCTGGTCAGGGAAGGCACAGGTCCCGGCCCCTTCGTCATGAAGGAACTCGCAGAAGGAGGATGAGTCCCAGATCATCCAGTTGGTGTCACCGAATCCGACTGCCACCCTGGTGTCCACGGCACCGTCGGGAAGGTCAGATGCCAGGGCTGCCACGTTGGCCTCGAACCTTTCGATAGCTGCTTCAGCTTCCTCGTGTCTGCCCGTCAGGATGCCCACATCGATCCATCCCTCCTTGAGGGTCTCTACGCCTCCGATATCAACCAGGTATACCGGGGCGACGACTTCGAGCGCATCGCGAACCTCTTCTTCTCCAACCCGTCCGATGATCAGGTCGGGTTCATACTGAGCAACCTCTTCGACCGACATGCGATCGCCGAGCACGGGAATATCAGCAGCATCGTCGCCGTAGTAGGCCGCCGGGCTGCCCCAGCCATCCCCTCGATGTTGGGCTACCGGCACTATTCCCAGGTCGGAGGTGAGGTCGGTGCAGTTGTCCTGCACACACAGCACCCGCTCGGCAGGGCTTTCGAGGGTGATCTCGCGTCCGCTTCCATCCGTGACCGTCAGGTCAACGTGATCATCTTCGTGCTCGTGGTCTTCTTCCTCGTGTTCGTGATCGTCCTCTTCGTGCTCGTCCTCGTGGTGGTCTTCGTCATCTTCATGATCGTGGTCGTCTTCCTCATGATCATGCTCTTCTTCGTGGTCGTGGTCGTCTTCTTCACGCTCCTCGGTTGCCGGAGGTGCCGAAGTGGTGGTTGTAGGCGTGGTGGTGGTTGTGGTCTCAGCCATT
Organism: Acidimicrobiia bacterium; assembly: GCA_009841075.1. Lineage (GTDB taxonomy): Bacteria > Actinomycetota > Acidimicrobiia > Spongiisociales > Spongiisociaceae > Spongiisocius. The sequence continues at coordinate 16,625 of VXMP01000009.1, forward strand.
GCGGTGGTGGCTGAGGTGGTATCGCTCGCGTCATCTCCACCGCAAGCGGACGCTACAAGAAACAGGGCGGCGATCACGGCACCGATCCGCATTCTCCGTGGCGGTAGGTGCTCCAAGACTCTGGTTTTGAACATAGTTAGGTGGTTCCCTTCAGGTAGCCGGATAGAAATGATAATAGTTATCATTTCTATGTCAAGTGTCGCCTTAGGGTTCTTCGGGTGCGCCCCTGCCAACGGGTTCGGTATAGCCAGTACCCTATGGCTTCCCGCTATTCACCTAATCGTGTTACCTTCTTACCACATGGATGGGATATACTCCGTAACAATGGGGGATCGGGGAAGAATTGTGGTACCGGCGGAAGTTCGTGCCCGCCACGGATTCGATCCCGGTGCCGTACTGGTCTTCACTGAGTCGCCCTGGGGGTTGGTACTGACCACTCGG
>VXMP01000061.1 GCA_009841075.1 Acidimicrobiia bacterium
ATCATCCCCAGCCCCACCCCGATTCCCAGCGCCGTGACCAGCACCCCGAAGCCGGTGTCGCCTCCTTGGAGCACGTCGGCGGCGAAGGATTGACCCAGCGGTAAAAGGGAGCTCCCTCCGAAGAGGGCCACCGCCATCCCGAACACCACCCGACGAACGTTGCGGGTGCGGGTGACAAATGAGAAACCTTCTGCCAGATCACGGAGGGGTAGCGACCAGTCGCGTCCGATCCGGTGCCGGGAGGTGTCTTCTTGGGCGAGGGTGGGTTTGGGGATGGCAATGGTCGCCACCAACAATCCCGAGAGCATGAAGGTCAGCGAGTCCAGGGCGAAAGCCAGATCCGGTCCCCGGTTGATAGGGCCGATATCACCCATCAAAACGTAGAGGGCGGCCAAGCCGGACCAGGTGGAGGCACCGATCGGGGCGGTACCATAGGCGGCGGCAGCCGAAAAGCTGTTGGCCTTGACCAGCTGGTCCGAGCGAACCAGGGTAGGGACCGCCGCCTCCCGAGCCGGTTGTCTGATCATGGTCAGGATTTCCAGGACCGAGGAGATTATGGCGATGGTGACCAGGTTATCGGCCAGCACCAGGCCCAGTACCACCACCCCACGACCCACATCCGAAAGCACCATGGTCCATTTCCGATCCAGGCGATCGGCGACCACCCCGGCCAACGACCCCAGCAGTAGGCCGGGAATGATCCGGCTCACCAACGGGACCAGCACCGCCGTGCTGCCACCGATGTGGTTGGCCAGCGCTAAAGTGGCGAAGAAGGTGGTCCAGTCTCCCCATGAAGAAGCGGCGCTCGCCCACCAAAGCCTGGCGAAGTGCCCTTTCCTTAATAGTTCTATGATTGTCCCCTGTTTTATGTCGCAGCCGGAACCGATATCGGTTCCGAACCGGGTAACCTGGCTTGCCGTTCTGTATGGTAGAGGGAGTTCAGTTTTGGCAACATATAGCCCATGTAGAAACTTAGAGGGTGAATGTCCAAGCCGCTAATCATCGTTGAATCCAATGCCAAGGCCAAGACCATCGGACGGTACCTGGGTAAGGATTATCAGGTGGAGTCCTGCCAGGGTCATATCCGTGATCTACCCCAAAAGGTACAACAGATCCCGGCCAAGTACCAGAATAAGGCCTGGGCCAAGAACTGGGGCGTGGATGTGGACAACCGGTTCGAGCCCCTGTACATCGTTCCTTCCGAGAGCAAAAAGGTGGTCGCCAGGCTAAGGAAGGCCGCCCGAGATGCCTCGGAGCTGTTTCTGGCCACCGATGAGGACCGGGAGGGCGAGGCCATTGCCTGGCACCTGACCGAGGTGCTGAAGCCCAAGATCCCGACCCGCCGGATGGTTTTCCATGAGATAACTCCGGGAGCGATCCGGACCGCCCTGGAAAATCCCCGCACCATCGACCTGTGCCGGGTGGAAGCCCAGGAGGCCCGCCGAACCCTGGACCGCCTGGTGGGCTACGGGCTGTCGCCGGTCCTCTGGCGCAAGATCAAACAGGGACTGTCGGCCGGAAGGGTGCAGAGCGTGGCGGTTCGACTGCTGGTGGAGCGGGAGCGGGAACGGATTGCCTTCTGCTCGGCCGGGTTCTGGAGGCTGGAAACCGTTTTTGTCCCCGACGGTGATCAAAGCCTGAAAGCCGGCCTGGTAACGATCGACGGGGTTCGGATTGCAGAGAGCCGTGACTTTGACTCCAACGGGGAGCTTAAAAGCCAGCAGGTACAGGTATTGGACGAGGAGACGGCGGGCCGACTGGCCGAGTCCATACGGGGAAAGACCTTCCTGGTCCGTTCGATAGACCAAAAGCCCTACACCCGTAAACCGCAGGCCCCGTTCCGCACCTCCACCCTGCAGCGGGAGGCCTCTACCCGACTCAAGTTCAATCCGGGCCGGACGATGAGGGCCGCCCAATCCTTGTATGAGGCGGGCCATATCACCTATATGAGGACCGACAGCATCACCTTGTCCGATACCGCCTTGAAGACCGCCCGATCGGAAATTGTCAGGCGGTTCGGAAAGGAATATCTGGCACCGAGGCCCATCCGCTACTCCAACAAGGTGGCCAACGCCCAGGAAGCCCACGAAGCCATCCGGCCCGCCGGGGAGCGCTGGAAGACACCCGATGATTTGGCCAGGATGGTTTCCGGCCGTGACCAACAGCTGGTCTATCAGCTGGTGTGGAGCCGGACGTTGGCCTCCCAGATGAACCCCGCCCGGGGGGTGTCCACCAAGCTTCGGGTGGGCCAAAGAATAGAGGGGCGGGATCTGCTGTTCGAGGCGTCCGGCTTGACCATTCAATTCCAGGGCTTTCTCAGGGCCTATTCCTTCGGTGATCGGGAACGGTATCTACCGGCCTTGGAGGAGGGGGACGAGCTGATCGCCTGCGACCCTCTGGCCAAGGAGCATCGCACCGAGCCGCCCTACCGCTACAGCGAAGCCGCTCTGATCAAGGAGCTGGAAGACCGGGGCATCGGAAGGCCTTCCACGTATGCCTCGATCATTTCCACCATCCTGGGCCGCCGCTACGCCTTCAAGAAAGGTACCGCCCTGGTGCCTTCGGTCACCGCTTTCACCACTACCGAGCTGCTGGAGCGCCACTTCGAAAACCTGGTCGACTACGGGTTCACCTCCCAAATGGAGAGCGACCTCGATCGGATCGCCCGAGGGGAGGAGGATAAGGTCCGATGGCTGAAACGGTTCTTCCATGGAAACGGGACCCTGGGCCTGCTGGAGCAGATCACCGACAGTCGGGTCGAGGAGATCGATCCCCGCAGCCTGCTGCTGCGAATCGGGGAGAACTCCCTGGGCGACGAGATAGTGGCCCGGGTAGGAAGGTACGGTGCCTACCTGTCCCGAGGTGAGGATCGAGTAACGATTCCCGAGGACACGCCGCCCGACGAGCTCACCATCGAGCGGGCCGAGGAGCTGCTTGACACCGGCTCAGGAGACAAAATCCTGGGAACCGACCCGGACACCGGCCTGGAGGTGCTGGCACGCATCGGACGATACGGACCGTATGTTCAGCTCGGAGAACAAGAACCCGGCTCGAAAACCAAACCCAAACGGGCCTCCCTGCCCAAGAACAAGGACCGTGACTCCCTAAGCCTGGAGGAGGCCTTGAACCTGCTCTCTCTTCCCCGTGAGGTGGGGATACATCCTGAAAAGAATCAGCCCATCCTGGCCGGTCTGGGACGATACGGGCCGTACCTGAAGATGGGCAAATCCTTCCGTAGTCTGGATCATCCCGACCGTCTCTTCGACATCACCTTGGAGGAGGCGGTGGCCATCGTCAACCAACCCAAACCCACCAGAGGTAGGAGTGCACCGCCCCTTAAGGAGTTGGGGAAAGATCCGGTTTCGGGCGGCGAGGTCGTACTGAGAAGCGGACGCTACGGACCGTATCTATCGGACGGGACGGTGAACGTCTCGGTAAGAGAAGACGCCCTGGCCGGCCTCACCCTGGAGCAGGCCGCCGATCTGCTGGAGACCAAGCGGGAGAAGCTGAAGGGCGAGGGGAAATGGCCGCCCAGGAAGAAGAAGCGGCGGACCTAGCCCGCCCCTTCCCACACCACCCCCAGGGCCATAATCGACAGCGCCAGGGCGGTGACCGGCCCCAGGTAGGGGACCAACAAGAGGATGAGTGTTACCGCGAACAGCAGTGCGGAGAAGGCCCCGAACCGACCGAGCCGGGCCGGGATGACCAGATCCGCGGCTCGGTTGATAACCGGCACCAGCCCGATCCACACCAATACCAGGTAGGCCAACAGTGCCGGTAGGGCCAAACCCAGCCCCAACCCCACCGCCACCAGGGCGATGCGCGGGTTGCCCAGTCCTATGGCCAGGGCGGGTCCGGACAACGGCAGGGTCAGAACCAGGAGCAAACCCAACCCTCTGCCGGCCGTTTTGATCGGATGTCGGCGGAGGCGCTCTGTGCGGTCTGCCAGACTATCGGGCCGGTATCGGATCATCACCCGGCCGGTGGCCAAAAGCACCAGGAACGACATCAGACCCGCCAACCAGCGCGTCGATCGGAGCCCGATATCCGAGGCAAGGGGGGCCCGACGTACCACGGTGCCGATAATGGAGGCCTCCGGGTCGATTATCGCCTCCTCCCCGCTCCGATAACCCAGGTCGCCGGAAATCGCCGCTGCCGGACCGACTTCTAGTCGGTCTACGGTCACCTCCACATCCCGACCTACCGACCCTTCGATCCGGGTAGAGATGGTGCGGCCGCCCAGATCTCGCCCCAGATCGCCTTCCATCGTCAACCACAGTCCCCAGATCAGGGCGTCTTCCCCTATCGAGGCGGACAGCTCCGCCCGGCGGGCCACCACGGCCACCTCTTCGCCCACCTGTCCGGAAACCTCTACGTCAATCCCGATCAGCCGTACCGAACCCGACACCTCCCCTTCGATAGAGGCGGTCGGTGCCACACCCACAATGTCTCCCTCCACCCTGCCGGTAACCAGAAGATGGCGGGTGGCCAGCACGGTCAGGTCGCCTTCGATGGTCCCGTCGATGCGGACGGAGGAAGCGGACACGTAGAGGTTGTCGTTTATGACCTCCGAGTCGGCGACGATGTAGAAGTTGCCGCTGAACGCCTGCAGGGCTTGAGGAGCGGCTGACGCGGTCAGGATCAGGGCCGCCAACCCCCACCCGATCAGCCCGACCAGGCGAGGCTTACCCAATCGTTCGTTCGAGCACGGCCAGTAGCGGACCGGGGAAGACCCCGAACAGGATCGACGACCCGGCCGAGAACACCAAGACCGACCGGACCGCCCGGGTCGGCTTCGACCGGGGCCCACTGTCCTCATCCTTACCAAAATACATCAGAACCACCAGCCGGAGATAGAAGAAGAAGGCCGCCACCGACGCCACCAGTCCGGTTATCACCAGCCACCCGTATCCTCCGTCCCAGGCCGAGGTGAAAACCTGGAACTTCCCGATGAAGCCGGTCGTGACCGGAAGGCCGGACATGGCGATCATCAGGGTTGCCAGGACCGCCGCCACCATCGGTGAGCTCCGGCCCAGGCCCCGATATTCCTCGAAAGAGCTACCGGAGGCAGCTGGTCCGCTAACCGTGGTCACGGCGGCGAAAGCCCCCACCAGCATCACCGCATAGGTGGCCAGGTAGAACATGACCCCGGAGTTGGTGACCGTTCCGCCCACCATTCCGGTGATGATGAACCCGGCGTGGGCAACCCCGGAATAGGCCAGCATCCTTCGGACGTCGCTCTGTCCGATCGCCAGCAGGGTGCCCACCACCATCGAAACCGCCGCCATCAACGCCAGGCCGTTCCCCCAGGCGGCGGCGTATCGTTCGAAGCCTCCGGTGAGGATGTTGATGAGGGCGGCGAACCCTCCGATCTTGGCGGCGGCGGCCATAAAGCCCACCACCCCGGAGGGGGCCCCCTGATACACATCGGGTGCCCAGGAATGGAAGGGGGCGGCGGTAACCTTGAAACCCAGGCCCACCACCAGCAGCCCCATTCCGATCAGAAGCAGGGCCGGGCGTACCACGTGAACCCCGGACAGTCCGGAGGCGATCACAAACAGGTTGGTACTACCGGTGGCCGTGTACACCAAGGCCCCGCCGTAGATAAAAATGGCGGAGGCAAAAGACCCCAGCAGGAAGTATTTCAAAGCCGCTTCGTCACCGGCCAGGGAGCTCCGGACGATACCGGCCAGCACGTAAAGGGCGATCGAACCGATCTCCAGGGCTACGAAGATCATTACCAGATCCGCCGACGCCCCCATCAGCATGAACCCGGTGGTGGCGATAAGGATCAGGGTGACCCCCTCGGCGAAACGGCTTCCGAGCCCGACCAGCATCTCCCAGGCGGTGGCGGTTCCCAAAACTGCCACCACCAGCAGGATGGCCCGCACCCCCACCGAGGAGTAGTCGAGGAATATGGTTCCTTCAAAGGAAAACCCGGCCCCCTCGGCGTCAACCCGCCGCCATTGGAGAACGATCGCCAGTGCGGCCAGGATGTAGATCAGGCCCACCATCCAGCCGAGCAGCCGAACCGAGCGACGCGCGAACACCCCTACCAACAGCACGATCACGGCCCCGACCGACAGCACTATCTCCGGGGCCACCGCCAGATAGGAAACCCCTCTCATCGTCTGTCCTCCGAGGCGGTGGCGACGGTATTGCCCGGTTGGGGTGCCGAGAAATCGGTGGTGGCCTCGACCCTTTCCAGAACCGCATCGGTAGAGGGGCCGATCACGTCCAGCGCCACCTTCGGGTAGACCCCCAGGACGATTATCAACGCCACCAGAGGTACGAAAATCAGCGTTTCCGAGATCGAAAGGTCTTTGACCTGCCGGTTGGCGGGATCGGTTATCTCGCCGGTGAAGACCCGTTCGTAGGCCCACAGCAGATAGATGGCGGCCAGGATAACCCCGGTCGCCGCCAGAACCGTGTACACGGGGAGGGTGGGATAGCTCCCGATCAGGATCAGGAACTCGCCCACGAACCCGTTCAGTCCGGGCAGACCGATCGAGGCGAAGGCGATGAACAGGAAGACCCCGGCGAACACCGGCATGGAAGAGGCCAGCCCTCCGAAATCGGCGATCTTCTTGGTGTGGCGGCGCTCGTAGATCATCCCCACCAACAGGAAGAGCGCGCCGGTAGTCAAGCCGTGGTTGACCATCTGGATCACGCTTCCTTCCAGGCTTTGGGAGGTCAGGGCGAAGGTGCCCAGCACGATGAAACCCAGATGGCTGACCGAAGAGTAGGCCACCAGCTTTTTCAGGTCGTGCTGAACGATGGCCACCACCGCCCCGTAGATCACCCCGATCACCGCCAGGGTAGCCAGGAGGGGCACAAAGTCCAGAGTGGCTTCCGGGAAGAGGGGTAGGTTGAACCGGAGCAGACCGTAGGTACCCAACTTCAGCAGCACGCCGGCCAAAAGCACCGACCCGGCGGTGGGGGCCTCCACATGGGCGTCGGGAAGCCAGGTGTGGAGCGGGAAGACCGGGACCTTGATGGCGAAGGCCACCAGGAAGGCACCGAACAGCCAGCGCTGGGCGGTAACGCCGAGATCAAGGTCCAGCATTCCGAAGTAGGAGAAGCTGATAAACCCCATCTGGTCGCGATGGATCAGCGCCAAGGCGATTATTCCGGCCAGCATCAGCGCCGATCCCAAAGCGGTGTAAAGAAAGAACTTGACGGCCGCATAGACACGGTTCTCACTACCCCAGATTCCGATGATGAAGGCCATGGGGACCAGGATCGCCTCGAAGAAGACGAAGAACAGGAACAGGTCGAGCGACAGGAACACCCCGATCAGACCCGCCTCCAACAGCAGGTTCATCGCCACGAACAGCCCGATCCGGTGGTTGATGCCACCCGAAGCGGCCAGCGCGATAGGAACCAGCACGGTGGTGAGCAGAACCAGCAGCAGGGAGATGCCGTCCACCCCCAGATGCCATTCCACCCCCAGCCGGCCGATCAAAACCCACTGTTCCACGAACTGGAACCCGGGCTCGCCCCGTTCGAAGGCCAGGAACAAACCCACCGCCAACGGTATGGGCAGCAGGCTGAGTACCACACCCAACGGGCGTACCAGCTCCCGACGGTGGTCGGGAATCAGCATCACTACCAGCGCGGCGACCACCGGGGTCAGGATCAGGGCGGTCAGGAGGGAAAATCCGCTCATCTCATAGGCCTCGAATCACCATCCAGGCCACCACCACCAGGGCACCGATGGTCAGCAGGGAACCGTAGGCCCGCACGAAACCGGACTGCAGGGGACGAAGCAATTCGCCGAGGTGTCGCACCAAACCGCCCAAGCCGTTTACCAGCCCGTCTATGACCCGCTGATCCACCCAATCGGCGCTCCATTCGGCCAGCCTTCTACCGGGTTTAACGATCAGGTTTCCGTACACATCGTCTATCCAGTAGCCGTGCTCGAAAGCCATGAGCGGCCGTCGAACCCGACCCAGCAGGCGTTCCCGCACCTGGTCGGCGGATCGGTAGTAGACCAGGTAGGCGATGAAGATCCCCACCAGTCCGGCCCCTACCGAAACCAGGGCCAATGAGGTCAGCAGCAGACCGTCCTCGGGGGCATGGGCGACCGGCACCCCGTGGAAGACCGGCTCCAAAAAGTGTTCAAGGCCGAGCCGGAAGGGGGTGTTGACGAAGCCGATCACCAAGGTGAGTGCCCCCAGAATGACCAGCGGGGCAGTCATTATCCGGGGCGACTCGTGCGGGTTGGCCCCTTCCTCCCAGCGGGCCGGGCCGGTGAACACCAGGAAATACTGGCGGGCCATGTAGAAGGCGGTCAGCAGGGCGGTGACCAACCCCACCCCCCACAACACCAGGAAGTAGCCCCCTTTATAGAACAGCACCGCCAGGATCTCGTCCTTCGACCAGAAGCCGGCCAAAGGAGGTATACCGGCGATCGAAAGGGTGGCGATCAGCATGGTGGCATGGGTGAAGGGCATCTTGGCTCGGAGTCCGCCCATTCGGTTCATGTCCTGCTCATCCCTCATGGCGTGGATGACCGATCCGGCACCGAGGAACAGCAACGCCTTGAACACGGCATGGGTGAGCAGGTGGAACAGCCCGGCCACATAACCGGCCACGCCGACCGCCATGAACATGTAGCCCAGCTGGCTGATAGTGGAGTAGGCCAGTACCCGTTTGATGTCACGCTGGGCGATGGCGATGGTGGCAGCCAGCAGCGCGGTAGCGGCACCCACCGTGGCTACTACCCCACCGGCTATCTCCGAGAGGGCGAAGATCGCCCCGCAACGGGCCACCAGGTAAACCCCGGCGGTGACCATGGTGGCGGCGTGTATCAGGGCCGACACCGGGGTGGGGCCTTCCATGGCGTCGGGTAGCCAGACATGAAGGGGGAGTTGGGCCGATTTACCGGCCGCCCCTACCAGCAGCAGCAAGCCCACCGCGGTGGCAGTGCCTGCACCCATCACCGCCCCGGGATTATGCAGAACCTCGGTGTAGGAGAGGGTGCCGAAGGTGAGGAAGATGATCATCAGGGCGACCATGAACCCGAAATCTCCGATGCGGTTGACCACGAAGGCCTTCTTGCCCGCCGCCGCCGCCGATGGCCGGGTGTACCAGAACGAGATCAGCAGGTAGGAACACAGACCCACCAGCTCCCATCCCACGAAGAGGAGGGCGAAGTTGTTGGCCAGAACCAGGATCAGCATGGAGGCGATGAACAGGTTCAGGTAGGTGAAGAAACGGCTGAAACGGGGATCGCCGTGCATGTATCCGGCCGAATAAAGGTGGATCAAAGCCCCTACGCCGGTGACGCCCAAGGTCATGGTGGCCGACAGCGGATCCCATAACAGCTCGGCACCGGCCCCCAGGCCCGGGATCCAGTCGAACAGATGAACCACCGTCACCGCCTCCTCGGCCGCGGTAGCCGACACGAAAAAGTCCCGGGCGGCCACGGCGGCGTAACCGAACGAACCGGCTACGGACAGAACGGCCGGAACAGCCGAGCGGGGCTCACCCAGGCGGTGCCCCAGAAAGTGATTGAACAGGGCGGCACCCAGGGGCAGGGCGATGACGATCCAGAGATAATCAATCACGGCGTGCCCCGGCTCCGGGAGGCCTCAACCAGGGCGCGGCTCATCCACGCAGCTCCGCCAACTCATCCACCGAGGCGGTTCGGCGTAATCGGAAGATCGAAACGATAATGGCCAGACCGACCGCTACCTCGGCGGCAGCCACCACCAGCACAAACAGCACCGCCATCTGCCCGCCGATGTCGCCGTGGGCCCGAGAGGCGGCCACAAAGGTCAGGTTGACGGCGTTGAGCATCAGCTCGATGGACATGAACATGATCAGGGCGTTGTTGCGTAACAGGAGTCCGCCGGATCCGATCAGGAACAGGACGGCGGCCAAGGTCATATACCAGCCGGGGGTAACGATCATCGGTTACTTCCGGTATCGGAATCGGAAGTGCCGGTTTCCTCCTCGGAGCGACGCGGTCGGTAGAAGGCCAGGGAGATGGCCCCCACCGCCGCCACCACAAGCAGCAGCGAGGTGGCTTCGAAGGGCAGCAGCCAGCGCGAGGCCTGCCGAACATCCGAGCTGCCCACCGAGATGAGGTTTTCCCCGATCTCTTCGATGCTCCCTACCACCTGGGCGGGCTCGGCGGTGGAGATCACCCAGTCGAACCGGTCGGTGACCACCAAGGCACCGGTCAGTACTACCACTCCCACCAGGATGATGAGGGCCGCCGGACGCTGCAAGGACAGCTTCTCGGTGAGGGATTCGGCTCGGTCCACCCCCACAAACATGATCACGAACAGGAACAAGGTGATCACCGCCCCGGCGTAGACGATCACCTGCACCACCGCCACGAAATGGGCCAGATGGACCACGTAGAAAACCGCCAGGGCAAAAAGGGTGGCCATCAGACCCATCGCCCCGTACACCGGGTTGCGGGCCATCACCACCCCGAGCGCTCCGGCCAAAGCCACCGCACCCATCAGGATGAACACCACCATCTCCACCATCAGTCCTCTGCCCCGGTCTCGTCAGTGGGTGGGTCTTCTTCGGATTGTCCGGCTTCGGGAGGACGTACCCCCACCCCCGCCGAACCCGACCAAGCCACCTGACCTTGGTAGGCGGCCCGGCCCTGGGGGGCGGTTGCCCGCATCCAACCATCGGCGTGGGCCAACTCCTCGAAGTTGGCGAAACGGTCGGAATCGAACATGTGGTTGGGCGTGCCGTCCGGATCTACCAGCAGCTCCTCTTTGGTATAGATGGCGTCGCTGCGGTTGGTGGTGGACATCTCGAAGAGCTGGGTGTGGGTGATGGCCTCGGTCGGGCAGGCCTCCACACAAAGCCCGCAGAAGATGCAGCGCAGCATGTTGATCTCATACACGAACCCGAAGCGTTCTCCCGGGCTGACCGGATCATCGGGAGGGTTGTCGGCCCCTCTTACATAGATGCACCGGGCCGGACAGGCCCCGGCGCAGAGCTCGCAGCCGATACATTTTTCCATCCCGTCCTCATAGCGGTTGAGGACGTGACGCCCGTGGAACCGCTGCGGTTTCTGCCGCATCTCCTGGGGATAGGAGGTGGTAACCAAACCCTTCCCGGTGATGGTGGCGAAGAACTGTCGGGCGGTGACCGCCATGCCCTTTACGAATGCTTCTACCGGTCCCATATCACCTCTCCATCATCCCCAGGGCAGCCCGAACTGGCGAACCGCCAAGGCCCCACCGATCAGAAACAACCAGCCCAGCGAGGCCGGGATGAGCCGCTTCCAACCCAGGTTCATCAGCTGGTCGTAGCGAAGGCGGGGCAGGGTGGCCCGCAACCATACGTATAAGAACAGAAAAAGCGTCACCTTGGCCAGGAACCAGACGGTGGGGAGGACGGCGCTCACCAGCAGCGGCAGAGAGTCATCCCAGGTAGGGCCGGACCATCCTCCCAGGAAGAGGGTGACCGCCAAAGCCGACATGGTGAAGATGTTGATGTACTCGGCCAGAAAGAAGAGGGCGAAACGGAGCCCCGAATATTCGGTGTGGAATCCTCCTACGATTTCTTGTTCGGCCTCTACCAGATCAAAGGGGGCGCGGTTGGTCTCCGCTACGGCTGCTATGAAGAAGATCAGGAAAGAGGGGGCCAGGATGAACAGGTTCCAGGCGGGTAGAAAGTCGAAGCTCCGGCCGAGGAAGGTCAGGCTACCGGACTGGTAGGCGACAATCTCGGACAGTCGGACCGAGCCGGTAAACAGAATCACCGGCACCAGGGACAGGCCCATGGCCGCCTCATAGGAAATGGCCTGGGCGGTGGCCCGCACCCCGCCCAACAGAGGATATTTGGAACCCGAGGACCAGCCGGCCAGCACGACCGCATAGACCGCGATGGAGGACATGGCCAGCACATAAAGCAGTCCGACGTTCAGGTCGGCACCTTGTAGGGGGATCAGCCGATCCTCACCGGCCAGGTTGATCCGGACCGGACGGCCGAAGGGGATCACCATGAACATCAGGAAGGCCGGTACCACAGCCAGTACCGGGGCGGCCAGGTAAAGCCCCAGCTCCACCTTGCGGGGGGTTACCTGCTCCTTGAAGAGAAGCTTTACCCCGTCGGCCAGGGTTTGGAGTATCCCCCAGGGTCCGGCCCGATCGGGTCCGATCCGATTCTGCATGTCCGCCACTATTTTGCGCTCGAACCAGACCAGCAGGATGGTCACCACCTGAAGCATGCCGAAGACGACCAATACCCGCAGGGCGATAAGACCAAGGTCTATCCAGTCCATCAGCTTTCCTCGCCGGCCTTAACGCCGACTTCCAATCCGTTGGTCACCGTCGCCACACCCGGCTGGTTGAACGGAATGTAAACCGTTCCCTCCGACAGGCTCGGGTCGATCCCGACCGGCAGCCGAAGGGTTTGATCACCGATACGTACCGTTACCTGATCGCCCTCCTCCACCTCCAGGGAAGCGGCGTGGCCAGGAGTCAGGTAGGCATGACCTCCCGGGGACAAAGGGGCCAGTGAGGGGGTGTGTCGGAGCAGCACCCCGTCGTCGTAGAGGGTACGGGCCAGATGGAGGGTGTGGGTGGAGCTTTCCCGACCGTTGGGTGCCTGGTACTGCGGTTCGTGGAGGAAGGTCTGGTGGGCGGGTTCAAGCGGTGCTACCGCCCCCTCCTCAACCTCCCGCTCCAGATATTGCCAGGTGATGCCCCGATAGGCCGGGGCCAGTCGGGCGATCTCATCGGATATCTCCTGTGCGGAGGTCAGTCCGAGCGGACGGCCCAGGCGGTGGGCCAGATCGTCCAGTACCGACCAGTCGGCCCGGGCCTGTCCAGGTCCGGGTACCAGTCGGTTGACCATCTGCACCCGCCCTTCCAGGTTGGTTACCGTTCCCTTCTTCTCCCCGAAACCCAGGGCGGGCAGTACCACATCGGCCTGCCGGGAGGAGTCGGTCAGGAACAGATCCAGCGCCACCACGAAACCGGCACCGGACAGGGCGGCATCACCGTGGAAACCAACCAGATCGCGGGAGGGATCGGCCCCATACAGGAGGAGAAGGTCGATATCTCCCGAGTGGCAGGCCGAAGCTATCCCGGCCGCGTCCAGGCCGGGCATCGAGGGCAGGGAACCCCAGGCCTCGACCAGCGGGTCTTCCGAGTTGCTGATAGGCATCCGTCCGGGCAGGAGCTGGGGACTGACCCCCATGTCGATCGCCCCGAAGGTGTTACCCCGGTGCACCAGCGGCAACAGAGACGCCCCGAAGGATCGTGCCACCGCCGCTACCGACTCCACCAGCCGCACATCTTCGGCCAGGCCGGGTCGGCCCACCAGAGCCACCACCGGGCCGTTTTCCAAGGCGGCCCGTACCGGTGCCAGATCATCCTCACCGGATCGGATTCGGGACAGCAGCCGGTCACCCTCACCCGGGCGATAGGTGAGCTTGAAGGTGGCCCGGTCGTCTAGGCCGGTGCGGCGGGGATGGACGACGATGAGGGTGGCACCCCGCTCCTGGGCAGCCCTCCTCACCCGAAGATAAAGGGTGGGGTGGGTTTCTTTCAGATCGGGTCCCCATAAGAGGATGGTGGAGGCTCGGTCGATGTCCTCTATCCGGCCCCGGCCGGCCCAACCGGCCAGGTATCCGGCGGGCAGGCCGTCTCCGAGCTGGGCGTCAAGATGGTTGGAACCCACCGTGGTCCGCATGAATTTGGACAAGGCGTAGGCGTCCTCGTTGGTACCTCGGGCCCCGCCCAGGGCGGCTATCGTGTTGCCGCCTCCTTTTTCAATCGCCCGTCCGAGTCGTTCCGCGACCAGGTCGAGCGCCTCACCCCATTCGGCTTCACGAAAATCCGAACCTTCCTTGATCAAAGGCATGCGCAGCCGATCGGGGGAACCGATGAACTCGAACCCGAACCGTTCCTTGTCTGAGAGCCAACCCTGGTTGGTGGCGTCATTATCCACACCGAGGAAGCGCAGCACCCGGTTCTGGGAGACGTGCACCGAGATACTTGATCCTTCCGTATGTACCGTCCCGGTGCTTTCTCCGATGGTCAAATCCCACGGGCGTGCCCGGAAACGATAGGGGACGGCGGTCAGTGCACCAACCGGACAAATCTGGACCGTGTTGCCGGAGAAGTAGGAATTGAAGGGCTCATCGGGGAAGGTGAGCACCTGGGTGTGCGCCCCTCGACCCTGGAACTCGATCAGCGGGTCGCCGGAGATTTCGTCCGAGAACCTGGTGCAGCGGGCACACAGTATGCAGCGTTCCCGGTCGAGGAGAACCAGGTCGCTGATGGGGATGGGCTTGGCGAAATGGCGTTTTTCCTCCACAAACCTGCTCTCACCGGGTCCGTACGACATGGTCTGGTCCTGCAGCGGACACTCTCCGCCCTTGTCGCAGACCGGACAATCGAGCGGATGGTTGAGCAGCAGAAACTCCAACACCCCCTCCTGGGCTTTTTGGGCCGGTTCCGAGTCGGTATAGACCACCATCCCGTCGCTGACCGGTTGCATACAGGAGGGAACGATCATCCGGCCGCGGGGGGTTTCGATCTCCACCAGACACATCCGGCACATCCCCACCGGGTTCATCCGGGGATGCCAGCAGAAACGGGGAATGTGGGTGCCGTTGTCCTCGGCGGCCTTGATCAACAGCTCCCCCGGGGAGGCCTGCACCTCTCTTCCGTCGATGGTGAGGGCGACCATTTCGGTAGCTCCGTCGCTCATCGTCTTGCTCCGATCGCCACCGGCACCAGATTGGCCTGCTCGACATAGTCTTCGACCTCGGAACGGAAATATTTGAGAAGCGAAACCACCGGAGAAACCGCCGAAGGGCCGAGCGCACAGATGGTGGTCATGGCGGGCGGCCACCGGAGCCCGGGCGAGATGTTGTCGGACACATCGAGCAACAGATCGGCATCGACCGACCTCCCCTGGCGGTCCATGATGCGGCGCAGGATCAGATCTATCCACACCGTTCCCTCCCGACAGGGGGTGCACTGTCCGCAGGATTCGTGGGCGAAGAAACGCACCAGACGTTCGGCGGCGGCCACCATGTCGGTGGTGTGGTCCATCACGATCACCGCCCCCGATCCGGTCATCGAACCGTGACCGTCGATGGCTTCCTTGGTCACCTCGGTGTCAAGATGCAGCTCGGGAACGAACCAGGGGGCCGAAGCGCCGCCTGGCACCCAGGCCTTGAGGCGGTTTCCGTTGCGGATACCACCGGCCAAATCGAAGATCAGCTCCCTCCAGGTCAGGCCCTCGACGATTTCATAGTTACCGGGCCGCACCACATGGCCGGAAACGGAACACATCCGCCGCCCGGGGGACCCTTCCGGTCCGATGGCGGCGTAGGCGGCACCGCCCTGCATGATTATCCAGGGGACGTTGGCCAGGGTCTCGACGTTGTTGACGATGGTGGGTTTCATGTAGAGCCCTTTGGCGGCCGGGAAGAAGGGTGGCTTCAGGCGAGGCTCTCCCCGTCTGCCTTCCAGGCTGTTGAGCAGGGCGGTTTCCTCCCCGCATATGTAGGCACCGGCACCCAGATGGACGGTCAGGTCGAGGTCGTAACCCGATCCGAGAATGTTCTGGCCCAGGTAGCCGGCCTGATAGGCCTCTTCCACGGCGGCTTCGACCCGGCGGGCCGCCTTGGGGTACTCCCCCCGTATGTAGACGAAGGCCTGGTGGGCCTCGGCGGCGTAGGAGGCGATCACCACCCCTTCGATCATCTGATGCGGGTCGCGCTCCATGAGCTGGCGATCCTTGAAGGTGCCCGGCTCGGACTCGTCGGCGTTGACCACCAGATAGGAAGGGCGGTCCGGGGCGAGAAAACCCCACTTGACCCCGGCCGGGAATCCGGCACCTCCCCGACCCCGCAGCATGGAGGCCTTGATGTCCTCGGTAACCTCCGTCGGGGTCATACCCGGGTCGCCCAGCACCTTGACCAGGGCGGAGTAGCCGCCGGTGGCCCGATAGACGTCCAGGGTGTGGCTGGTCTGGGGATAGTCGTTCATCCGGGCGGTGAGGATCATCGGATGGTCGCCGTTACCGACCGTAGGAGATCGGTCCAGGTCGGAAGGAGCCTCCCCGTTGGAGTGGTGAACGGTACCCAGGGAAGGGAAGGCCGGCACCGGACCGGCCACGCCGTCCGGCTCAGGGATGGCCCAAGGAAAGGAGGTATGCGAACCGAAGCGGGCCTGAAGCCGATCCCCGGTTACCCACTCCGGCCGGTCAGAACGGAGCCATTCCACCATTTCTCGGGCCTTATCGGGCGAAACCCCCTCCACGAACTCGTAGTTGACCTGCACGGCCGGAGCGCCTCCGCAGGCCCCGATGCATTCCACATGTTCGGGGGTGATCAGGCCGGCCGGGTCGGTCTGCCCGGATGGAACCCCGGCCTGGTCTTCCACCGCTTGCAGCACCTGATCGGCCCCGTTCAGCCAGCAGGAGAGGGAGGTGCAGACCGAAACCAGGTACTGGCCCACCGAGTCCAGCTTGTACATGGTGTAGAAGCCGGCCACGGCCGACACCTGGGCGGGGGTTACCCCCACCAGCTCCGCCACCCGGCGCATTCCCGACTCGGTAAGCCGAGCCTCCCCTCGTCTCAGGTCCTCGCTCATGGCCACGTAGAGCAGGGGCATGATCGCCGACCGAGGTTCGGGGTAGCGATCGATCAGGTCACGGGCTCGTTTCTCGGCGGCTTCCGACCAGAAGTATTCCAAACCCTGACCTACCTATCCACGTCGCCCATAACCGGGTCGAGAGAAGCGATGCAGGCCACAGTATCGGCCACCAGAGAGTCGGCCATCATGATGGGAAGGGCCGCCAGGTTGGAGAAGGAGGGGGCTCTGGTATGCATCCGCTGCGGGGTGCCGCTTCCGTCGGAGACCAGATAGCAACCCAGCTCTCCCCGGGGGCCTTCGATGGCCTGATAGGTTTCGCCGACCGGTACCTGGAAGCCTTCCGTGTAGATCTTGAAATGGTGGATGAGGGCTTCCATAGACTCGTTGATGCGCTGCCGAGGGGGAGGCGAAACCTTACGGTCTCCGGTCTTGTAGTCCCCTTTCGGCATGCTGTGCATCACCTGTTCCACGATGCGCAGCGACTGGGTGATCTCTCCGATCCGCACCCGGTAGCGGTCGTAAACATCGCCTCTGCTGCCGGTCACCACCTCGAAGTCGTAGGCCTCGATACCCGAGTAAGGCTGGGTTTTACGGAGGTCCCAGTCCATTCCGGTAGCCCGAAGGGTGGGGCCGGTGATGCCATAGGCCAGACACTCCTCGGCGGTGATTATCCCAACCCCACGGGTACGTCCCTTCCAGATCGGGTTCTCCTTGAGGAGGTCTTCGTAGTCGCCCAGGGCGGCGGTGATCCGGACGATTATCTGGTCTACGTCTTCTCTCCATCCGTCCGGCAGGTCGGCGGCTACCCCTCCCGGACGGATGAAGTTGTGGTTCATCCTCAAGCCGGTGGTCTTCTCGAAGAACTCCAGGATCAGCTCCCGCTCCCGGAACCCGTACATCATCATCGACAGCGCGCCTATGTCCATTCCGTTGGTGGCGGTGGCTACCAGATGGGAGGACACCCGGTTGAGTTCGGTCAACAGCACCCTGATGGCCTGGGCACGAGGGGGGATTTCCACTCCGAGCAGCTTCTCCACCGCCAGCGAATAGCAGAGTTCGTTGTGGAGGGGGGCCAGGTAGTCCATGCGGGTGACGTTGGTTCCGCCCTGCAGGAAGGTGAGCGTCTCGGCGGTTTTTTCCATGCCGGTGTGGAGGTAACCGATGATCGGTTTGACCCTCCGGACGATCTCCCCCTCCAGCTCGATGTTGAGCCTCAGCACACCATGTGTGGAAGGATGTTGAGGGCCCATGTTGACGATCATCCGCTCATCATCGTCTATCGTGTCGTCCACCACCCAGTCGTCCATCACCCGAGAACCGCGCTGCTCCCGGTCTCTTTCCTCGGTCTCGTGGCGAACCATCTCCTGGGCACCCTCGTCGGTACCGGCCACCATCCAGTCGGCCGGCTCGGGGGCCTCGGTCCCGGAAATCCAGATGTCGGTGGTGGTGGTCTTGGCCATCTAAGAAACCTGGGGGGAGGCTTTGAACTGGACCGGAACCGATCCCACCTCGAAGTCGCGCCGCAGGGGGTGACCTACCCAATCATCGGGCATCAGAATGCGGGTCAGGTCGGGATGGCCGGCAAACCGGATTCCGAACATGTCGTAGGCCTCCCGTTCCATAAGGTTGGCACCCGGATAAATGCCCACCAAAGAAGGAACCTCCGGATCGTCTTCCCCGACCGGAACCAGCAGGCGCAACCGGCGGTTATGTTGCAACGACAGCAGGTTGATGACCACCTCGAAGCGGTGGTCCGTCCGGATCCCCAGGTAGTCGGCCACCGTGATATCCACACACATTTCGAAGCCGCCGTTGCGAGCCTCCTCGACCAGGCCGATCAGGTCGGAAGCCGAAACCCGAACCACCTCGTCACCCAGGGAACGAACCGTTTCGGCCGAGGGCACCGATTGCAGAATGGAGTCCAACAATTGGTCGCCGGACGGTGCCGGATCGGCGGAGTGCTCCGGCATCAGCGGGACAGCTCCCCAGACACCAGCTTGTCCTGCAGGGTAAGTATTCCGTGCATCAGCGACTGCGGGCCGGGAGGACAGCCCGGAACATAGACGTCCACCGGTACGATCTGGTCCACCCCCTGCACCAGGGCGTAGTTGTTGAACATCCCTCCTGTCGACGCGCAAGCCCCCATCGATATCACCCATTTAGGGTCGGCCATCTGGTCGTAGACCTGGCGCAACACCGGTGCCATCTTCTGCGACACCCGGCCCGCCACCACCATCAGATCGGCCTGGCGGGGCGAGGCCCGAAAGACCTCCATGCCGAATCGGGCCAGATCGTTATGGGCCGTTCCGGTGGCCATCATCTCGATGGCGCAACACGCCAACCCGAAGGTGGCCGGCCACATCGACTGCTGCTGTGCCCAACGGATGGCCTTACCCATGGTGGTGGTCAATAGCTGGGGAGGACCGGTCAGGTGCGCCATCAGGCCGCCGTCTCTATCGCCGGCGTTTCGGTGACCGTCCGGTACCGCTCCCGGCGGGAAATGTTCCAATCCAGGGCACCCCGTTTCCAGACATAGCCCAGGGTTTCGATGATCAGCAGGGTAAAGATGGCCATGGCCGCCACCCCTCCCCAACCCAGGTCCAGGAAGACCACCGCCCAGGCAAACAGGAAGATGATCTCGACATCAAATATCACGAAGAGGATGGCGACCAGATAGAACTTGACCGGGAAGCGTTGGATGGTCTCGGCCTCGGTGATAATGCCGCATTCATAGGGCTCCAACTTCTCGGCGGTGGGGCGCTTGTAGGAAATGAAGTAGGAAAGGGTAAGAGAGACACCGGCGAACACCAGTGTCAGTACCAACATGAGCGCTATGGGGAGATAATCGGAAAGCTCCACTTCACCTCTCTGCGGGGGATGATAATCCTACGAAAGGGTAGAACGAACTCAAAACCCGACCGCCCCTCCGATCCTTGGGCCACTATAAGAGCATCGGGCGGGTACTGAAAAATGTCCTGGTCGGCCCGATTAGACGAAACGAAACCTCCTCGCCGGACACACCCCTACCGGGTCTTTTCCCCGCCCTGCTTAGCGGCTCGCCACCGCCTGCTTGCGGAATCCGGTGCGATACATCCGGGCGTATAACCCGTCTGCATCCATCAGGTCAAGGTGGGTTCCTTGCTCCACCAAACGACCTTTATCCAGCACCAAGATCCGATCGGCGGCCTGGATGGTCGATAAACGATGGGCTATAACCAGCGAGGTTCGGCCTCTCATCACCCTTTCCATCGACTCCTGTATCAGGGCTTCCGACTCGGAATCAAGGTGGGCGGTGGCTTCGTCCAGGATGAGGATGCGGGGATCTTCCAGGATCACCCGGGCCAGGGCGATCCTCTGTTTCTCCCCACCCGACAGGCGGTATCCCCGCTCCCCCACCACCGTGTCGTAGCCATCCGGTAGCGAGGTCACGAAATCGTGGATATTGGCGGTCCGGGCGGCCGATTCCAGCTCCTCGGTGGTGGCCTCGGGCTTGGCGTAGCGAAGGTTGGCGGCGATGGTGTCATGGAACAGGAAGGTCTCCTGGGTGACCACCCCGATGGAACTTTCCAGAGATTCGGTGGTGGCATCCCGAACATCCACCCCGTCGATGGCAACCCGCCCTCGGGTTACGTCGTAGAGACGCGGGATCAGATAGCTGACGGTGGTCTTACCCGCCCCCGACGGACCCACCAGGGCGGCCACCTCACCCGGTTCGATGCGGAACCTCAGGTCCTCGATCGCCCATCTTCGAGTGGGTGTGGCGACGGAAACGGTGGGGCTTTCGCCCGGCCTGCCGAACCGGGCCACCGCGGTCAGGCCGACCCGATCCGGCTGCTCGTACCGGAAGAAGACCCCCTCGAAATCGACCTGACCGGTCACCGGTGTGAGGTCTCGGGCGTCGGGTTTTTCGAATATCTCCTGGGAGAGGTCGAGCACTTCGAACACCCGCTCGAAGGAGACCAAGGAAGTGGCAAACTCCACCCGGGCGTTGGACATGGCCGACAACGGCCCGTACAGCTGAACGAGCAGGCTGGAGAACATGATCACCGTACCCAGGCTCATGTCACCCCGGATCACCAGATAGCCGCCCACCCAGAACACGGAGGCGGTGCCCAAGGCCCCTACCAATCCCAAGGCGGCGAAGAACCATCTCCCTACCACAGCCGATCTAACCCCCAGATCACGAACCATTCGGGCCTCGGCGGAAAAGCGAGACATCTCCTGGCGGCGGCGTCCGAACAGCTTGACCAATAAGGCCCCGCTCACGTTGAAGGTCTCGTTGAGGATGGCGGACATCGCCCCGTTGTGTTGCATCTGACGCTCGGTCAGGGAACGCAGCATTCGACCCACCCGGCGGGCCGGATAGATAAACAACGGCAGGGCCGCCACCGCCAGGAGGGTCAGACGCCATTCGGCACCGATCATCACCACCAGGATGGCGGTTATAGAAACCACGTTCGACACGATGGTCACAAAGGTGCCGGTTACCGCGGTCTGGGCACCGACCACATCGTTGTCGAGACGGGAAACCAGCTCGCCGGTTTTGGTCTCGGTGTAGAACCGAAGGGACATGCCCAACAGATGGCTATACAGGGCTCGGCGCAGATCGTAGATAATCCCCTCGCCGGCCCGGGCGGTCATCCAGCGCTGCAAGGCACCCACGGCGACGCTCACCAAAGGGACCGCCACCATCGCCGCCCCCAGCAGGGTCAAACGGCCCACATCGGCAGCGGGGATGGCGTTATCCACCAGATCACGGATGAGGAGAGGCGGCACCACCGTAAGTCCGGACACCACCAAAATGGTGCCCAACACCCCTAGCAACAACATCCGGTAAGGCATCCCATACGAAAAAACCCGCCGTAGCAGATCCCGATCTATCTCCGGACCCGACTGATTCTGGTCATAACGCAGATAGGACCACCACCCCCTACCGAAATCGTTATAGATGGAAAACCTCCAATAACCGGAAACCCAGTTTAGAGGGGGATATTCTTATAATTCATCCCGCTCCCCTACCCTCTGGTGACCGTGCGAATACTCCTACTTAACGGGCCGAATCTCAACCTTCTGGGCCGGCGCGACCCTGCGATCTACGGAAGCGCCACCCTTGATGAGGTGGAAGAGCAATGCCGGGCCCATGCCGCCCGACTGGGACACACCCTGGAGGCTCGACAGTCCAATCATGAAGGTGGGTTGATCGACATCCTGCACCGGTCCCGTGGAGAGGTGGAAGGAGTCGTCTTCAATCCCGGTGCCTACAGCCATACCAGTTATGCCCTTCACGACGCCCTTGAAGCGATCGAAATCCCCACCGTCGAGGTTCATATATCCGATGTTAGGAGTCGTGAAACCTGGCGGCGGATCTCGGTTACCGAACCGGCCTGCGTTTACCAGATTTTCGGTCGAGGGACGGTCGGCTACCAAAACGCCATCTCCCACCTCCATTACCGGAAGAACCATCCGCCCCTTACCCTTTCATATGGCCCCCACCCGGACCAGGTAGCTGATCTCAGGACCCCCTGGGGGGCGGGGCCGCATCCGATCGCCGTACTGATCCACGGAGGTGGTTGGACCGCCCCTTATACCCGCGACCTGATGGACGGGATGGCGGTGGAGCTGAGCAAACACGGGATGGCCACCTGGAATATCGAATACCGACGAATCCCTCCGGTCGGGGATTGGCGCAACACCTTGGCCGACCCCTCCCTTTCCTTGGAGGCCCTAAAAGCGCTTCCCCCCGAACACCGGGTTGATCTAAACCGAACCACCGTAATCGGACACTCCGCCGGAGCTCAGCTGGGGTTTTTCGCCGCCAAATCGGCCTCCCCCCGCCCCGTCCGCCTGGTTTCTGTGGCCGGAATGCTTGATCTGGAACGTCTCGGTTCCGGTTTCGACTACCTCCTCCAAGGCTTCCTGTGCGAGGAAAGGGAAGCGCGTCAGGCGGAGGTGGATCCCGTTCAATCGCTGCCGCTCGGTTCCCCGATCGTGGCGATCCACGGCCGGAAGGATGATTCCGTGCCCATAGATCAGAGCCGCCGGTTGGTGGAGGCCGCCCGCCGGGCGGGTGATCAGGCCGACCTGGTGGAGACCGACTCGGATCATATGGACATAATCTCGCCGTTAAGCCCGGCCTGGGAGCAGATAATGCAGGCCTGCCTTTGAGGGTGCCGGGAAGCCACCGGCCTCTCGGGTTCAGACGATAACGGTTTCTCCGAAGATGCCCCTCAGCTGGGCATAAAGCGAAGTGTTTAGCTCAACCTTGTCGTCCAGCCGATACATCTTGCGTAGATCCCCGGCCTCGAACTGAACGTAGACCGGTGCCGAACCAGGGTGGTTGGATAGCACCTCCCTCAGCTCTTTGAGCGATTGAGCGAAGGACTCCATGTCCTCCAACGCCTGGAAAGGTTCCAAACGTAGGGTGAGCTCGGAATCGGGAAGCAGTTTGGGGCGGGTAATGCGATTGGCCCTCAGCTTCAGTTCCTCACCCGACTTCTGGAGCCGACCGGTCACCACCAGAATGGCATCGTCCTGGATAAGAGGTTCGACCTCTCCCTGGTGCTTGGAGGGGAACGCCACCACCTCGACCGCGTTTTCCATGTCTTCGATCATGAAGTAGAAGATCGAATCACCCGAGTTCATGTAGCGGCGGTTGATGTCACGGACGATCCCTCCCACGGTTACCCGTGACCCGTTATCCAACTCCGCCAACCCGGTAACCGTGACGGTGGTGTGTTGGGCCAGGGCGGTTTCGAGATCCTGCAGTGGATGACCGGTGACATAGAGGCCCAACATCTCCTTTTCCCGAGCCAGTTTGGCGGGACGGTTCCACTCCTCCCTCGGGATGGTTACGGCTTCGAAATCGGGGGCCTCCACTTCACCGCCGAAGAAGCTGAACTGTCCGGCGCCTTCGTGTTTACGCCGGGCCAGGGTCCGTTCGATAATCAAATCCGACACCTCGTTCAAACCCTTGCGGCTATGCCCCAGATCGTCGAAGGCCCCGGCCGAGATCAGAGACGCCACCACCCGCTTGTTGAGGGCCAGGGAATCCACCCGGTTGACAAAATCCTGAAAGTCGGCGAAAGGAGGTCCGCTGTCCCGAGCCTCGGTTATTTTCTCCACCACCCCGGTGCCTACGTTCCTGATCCCGGCGAGGCCGAACACAATCATCCCGTCCCGCACGGTGAACTCGCTTTCGGAAAGGTTCACCGAAGGTTGCTTCACCTCCAATCCCATCAGCCGGCACTCCCCCAGATACATCCTGGCCCGATCCTTATCGCGGTGCGAGGAGGTCAGCAGAGCGGCCATGTACTCGGACGGATAACGCCTCTTCAGGTAGGCGGTCTGGTAGGCCAGCAGACCGTAGGCGGCGCTATGTGACTTGTTGAATCCGTAGCCTGCAAAGCCTTCGATAGAGTCAAACAGCGCTCCGCCGAACGACTCTTCGTTCCCGCCGGCCACCACCCCGTTCACGAACTTATCCCGTTCCTTTGCCATTATGTCCGGTATCTTTTTGCCCATCGCCTTGCGCAGCGAATCGGCGTCGGCCATCGAGTACCCGGCGATGTCACGGGCGATCTGCATCACCTGTTCCTGATAGATCATCAGCCCGTAGGTCTCGCCGAGAACCTCCTGGGTGGCGGGATGGGGAAAATCGATCGGGCTTCTTCCGTTCTTGCGATGGGCATAGGCGTTATGCCAGTCATTGGACATGGGGCCGGGACGGTACAGGGCGACCAGGGCGATCAGGTCTTCGAAACGGTCCGGACGGAGGCTGCGGATCAGGGTACGCATGGCCGTCCCCTCCAGCTGAAAGACCCCGATGGTGTCGCCTCGGCACAACATTTCATAGGTCTCGGGGTCCTGCAGGGAAATCTCTTCTATCTCCAGGCGGGTACCCGTACGATTACGGATCAGATCCAAGGTACGGTCGATGGTGGAAAGGGTGCGTAGCCCCAGGATGTCCATCTTGAGCAGCCCGAGCTTCTCCAAGGCGTGCATCTCATATTGGGTTACTACCTCGGCATCCTCGCCTTTACGCTGCACCGGAACCAGATCGACCAGGGGATGGGGGGCGATCACCACCGCCGCGGCGTGGATGGAGTCCTGGCGACGCAGACCTTCCAGGCCTCGGGCGGTATCAACCACCCGACGGGCATCCGGTTGGGTTTCGTATTCCTCCCGCAGTCCGGCGGCGTTTGTGTACCAATCCTTGATGACCTGATCCGTCTCCGGTCCGGGTTGGTCGAAACACTGATCAAGGGAAGCCTCCCGGCCTAAAACCGGGTCCGGCATCAGCTTGGCCAGATCATCACCGGTTTTATAGGGAAAACCCAACACCCGGGCCGAGTCTCGTATGGCCTGCTTTCCTTTGATGGTGCTAAAGGTCACGATCTGGGCCAGATGATCGGACCCGTATTTATCGGCCGCGTACCTGATCACGTCGGCGCGGAAACGCTCATCGAAGTCGATGTCGATATCGGGCATCTGCCGTCTGCCCGGGTTAAGAAAGCGCTCGAAGATCAGGCCGTATTCAATGGGGTCGAGCTCGGTAATCCCCAGCGTGTAGGCGACGATAGAACCGGCCGCCGACCCTCTCCCCGGACCCACCCGGATCCGACGGGACTTGGCGTAACGAACTAGATCCCACACGATCAGGAAGTAGTCGGGGAAGCCCATTTCCTCGATTATCCCCAGCTCGTGGCCGATCCGTTCCTCTACTACCGGCCCCGGGCTTTCTCCATAGCGCATCCGAGCCCCCTCGGCTATCAGTTCCTTGAGATAGGACAGGGCGTTATAGCCGTCCGGAACGGCGAAATGAGGAAGCAGCAACTTATCGAAATCGATTTTCACCTTGGCCCGCTCGGCGATCCAAAGCGTGTTGTCGCAAGCACCCGGGTAGGTGTTTTCGGGGAACAGATCCCGCATCTGTGACGGGGTTTTCAGATAGAACTCCTGCCCGTCGAAACGGAGGCTCCGTTTGGGATCGTCGATGGTCGACCCGGTTTGGATGCAGAGGAGGGCGTCATGGGCGGCCGCCTCATCTTTACGGGTGTAGTGGGTGTCGTTGGTGGCCAAAAGCGGGGCACCGATCCTTTTTGATATTTCGACCAGATCAGGAAGGATGCGTTGCTGGGAGGGCAGGCCCAGGTTGTGGAGCTCGATAAAGAAACGGTCCTTGCCGAAAATGTCCTGATAACCGGCGGCCGCCTCCACCGCCCCCTCCATATCCCGCCGGCCTATCGGGTAGCGGTCCTCCGGAACCACCTCCGAGTTCAACAAAAGCCCCGCCGCGAAGCCGTCACCGTTTTGGGGTTGAGGGGTGGCCTCCGTTTCTATCGGTCCGTCCGGACTGCCTTCCTCACGGGCGACATCCGGGGCCAGCAGGGAGGGAATGTGTCCGGAAAGGCATCCGCTGGTGGCGATCAGACCCTCGGAGTACTCGGCCAACAGCTCGATATCCATCCGAGGCTTGTAGTAGTAGCCCTCCAGGAAGGCCCGGCTGACCAGCTTGACCAGGTTGGAATAGCCGGTCTGGGTCTCGGCCAGCAAGGTGATGTGATGTCGGATGTTGTCTCGACCGGTAGGACGATCAAAGCGGGAGCCGGGGGTCAGATATCCCTCGACGCCGAGAATGGGCTTGATACCGGCTTTGGTGGCGGTCTCGTATAGATCGACCGCGCCATACAGTACGCCATGATCGGTCAGACCCAAAGCCGTCTGACCCTGCTTAATTACCGTTTCTACGGCGTCTTTGATGCGAGCCGCTCCATCCAACATGGAGAACTCGCTGTGTACATGGAGGTGAACGAACCCTTTTTCCGACATCTGTTCCTGTTATTCCTGGATTTGGAGTCGGCCGGTCAGGGGCACCCGGCTGTGGAGGAAAACCTTAGTCGCCGGCACCATGATTTTGATATCTATCCCCGACATCCGGGTCGCCCAAGGCCTGCAGACCGGCCAGGAGGTCGGCAGGAAGGTCGACCGAAACCTCTATATCCCGCCCGGTTATCGGATGGGTGAAACCGAGCCGATGGGCGTGAAGCCAGACCCGTCCGGGATCCACCACCGGCGGGCCCGGGCGGCCGTAGGTACTATCTCCCATCACCGGGCGATCGATCGCCTGGAGATGCACCCGAATCTGATGGGTTCGTCCGGTGTCCAGAGTCACCTCCAACAAGGTGCAGGACGGACGTTCCCAGGAGGCCAGCCGGCGATAGTGGGTAACGGACGGCCTTCCTCCGGAACCCACAAAACGGCGGGCTCGGCGTCGGTCGATAGGCGCGTCGATAGTTCCGGTGGGGATATCGAACCCGCCATGCGTGATGGTTAGATAACGCCGCCGCACCTGGCGTTTCGCCATGGCTTTGGTAAGACGGCGATGGGCCCGTGGCTCCAGGGCGACCAGGATCGCACCCGAAGTTTCCTTGTCCAGCCGGTGCACGATCCCCCAGCGAGGAAAATCTCCCACCCCCTCTACCTGCGGCCAACGGTGGATCAGGGCCGAAACCAGGGTTTGGTCGAAGTGGCCGGGGCCCGGGTGGGTGACCATGCCGGAGGGTTTGTTGATCACCGCCAGGCGGTCGTCCTCGTAACAGACCTCCAGATCGAATCCATATGGTCTGATGGTGGCTTCTTCCGGCACCAGGTACCAGAGCCGATCTCCGGACCGAAGCCGGGTATTGGGCCGATCCTCCCGTGAGGTATCGGCCCGGGTTCGCCCCGCCCGGCCGGTTTCGATCATCCGCTTGGCCTGCGACCGGCTCACACCGGATAACCGGGATAGGGCTACATCCAGGCGATCACCATCCAGGGAATCGGGAACTATTGCGGTCTGCTCAGCTTCCATATCATCAGTACCGCACCGATAGTGATGGCCGAGTCGGCCAGGTTGAAGGTGGGCCAGAAACTGAGGGCGATAAAATCGGTTACCCCGCCCGACAGCCCGGGGCCGTGGAGAGCCCGGTCGACTATGTTCCCGATGGCCCCGCCCAAAATCAGGCTCAGTGCCACCAGCTCGGTGTTATTTCTGGCCCGTCCTACTGCCATCCAAACCAGCACCCCGACCAAAATCGCCGCTATCCCCAACCAGGAACCGTAGCCCCTGAACATGGAGAAGGCCGCCCCGGTGTTCTCTGTGACCGAGAGGTCGAACCAACCCGGGATTATCTCGAGGTCACGGTTGGCCAGCTCGGTTCGGGCCCAGGCCTTGCTCAGCTGATCGGACGCGGCCACGGCCGCGGCGATCAGGACGGATCTTCTCCGAGGGGTCAGCACCTCGAGCCGGTTGTTCAGCGCCTCGAACCGGCGCACTCTATGCACTGACTGGTGTGAGGACGGGCCCGGAGCCGAGCCACCGGAATGGGTTTCCGACAGACCCGACAGTCCCCGTATGTCCCGTTCTCCAGCTCCTTTAGGGCGCTCCGTACCTCGCCCAGGATGTCACGACTGTTACGGTCCACCGACCGTTCTTTTTCGAACTCATAGGCCATGGCGCTGCCGTCGGCAGATTCAGGATCGGGGCTACGCTCGGCCGCGGTCTCGGCCATCCTTACCTGGCTGCGCTCCGCTTCATGGGCGGCTATAACCGCCACCAGACTCTGCTCCTTTTCCTGCAGCAGACGCCGGAAACGATCTAGGGTGGACTGGGCTAGCTGGCGACGGGCGGCCATTCCTCTCTCCCTTTCTCCCCCCAAAAATTGCGCCGACTGAAGGTAGCAGGGTACCTAACCGGACGGGGGATCTAACCGATTTGTATAAATCGTGTGGGCTCGCCCGATACCCTCCTAGGCAGCGGCGTGGCTCAACACCGCTCTGATGTCGTCGTAGTCCAACCCGTAGGTGTCGCTGAACTCCTCCGCCGTTTTCCCGCCCTTGAGGTAGTGGAAGAGTGACTCAACCGGGAACTGCGTGCCCCGGAAGGCTGGGATGTTCCTGTTGCTGAGCCGCACAGCGGGGCAGCCGGTCAGGTCGACAACTTCCACGGGCGGGGCGTCGTCCAGGTAGCGGAACGTTTCGATCACAGCATCCGCTCCTTATTCGGAACGTGTCAGCAAACCCCTCGCAAGTACCACCCGCTGCGACCCAATCAACCAGTCCCTCCACTGCTATACGCCGGCCGATGAACGACGGATGGCTCCCCACCCGTCCAGGAACATATTCGACCGCGGAACAACCGCGCCAGTCGATCATTTTCAGTACCATCGAATCGTTCGGGGATTCCGCGGACAGGTCGTCCGTGTCCGGTTGGGCTGCTGTGACAGTGGTTGCCATGATGCTTCTCAATTATAGAAGTCGGGACTTCGTACTGGTTAGCGCCCTGATTCAGATGTCTACGGATGCGGTGGTCAGGGAACGGAGGCATAGTAGGCCCGGTCGACGAGCACGGAGTCGCGTAGCAGTATCTCAAATCTGACTTCGAGTTGGCGGCGGTGTTCGAAATCATCGGTGTAGTCTCGGGCATAGTCGCGGACGATTTCGACCGACGCGTCTGCTGCCCGCTCATATGGACCAGGTCGGCCATCGGGGCTTCTACTCAGTGGCACATGTTTTCACATGGAAGATGTCGCTTGCGACGACTTCGGCTTCGTCTGCCGTGGGGTGCGCAGTCGGCGAACTGCTCATGGAGTTTGCCGATAGCGGCGTGGGCGGTCTGCCCGAAGCCGAACAGTTTCGGGTATCGGGGGGCTGAAACCCCGGACGTGCCGGTACTTGTAGTCTCGGGGACAGCGGAGGTAGTCACCAGGCTTACCGTGGAGCGGCTCGAGAACTACGACGGTTCCGAGGTGCTAGACCATGTGGGCTCCGGCTCGGATCGGTATCCGCCGCCCACTGTGTCTGGATTATTCTGTACAGTAGAGTATGAAATAATACAGCAGGCTTACTGATGGAGAAGCTATGCGGATATCGGAGAGGGGCCAGATAACGATTCCCAAGAAGATGCGGGAGCGTTTCGGCCTGAATCACAACGTCGAGGTGGAACTGACTCCCACAGAGGGAGGACTCCTGATCCACAAGCGGACCGCGGCACATCATCCCGTCGAGCGGGTCTATGCAATCCTCGACATAGGCAAGGACACTGACGACTACATAGAGGAGATCAGAGGACGGTGATCACCGCGGTCGACACCAATGTCCTACTGGACATTCTCCTCGGCGACGAGCGCCACGGCCACGAATCGCTGGAACGGCTCAAGACGGCGTACGACGCCGGTGCCGTTGTCATATGCGACATCGTTTACGCCGAACTCGTTCCGGCGTTCGGCGAGCGGGCCGTCATGGATGACACGCTGCGACAGATCAACGCGTCCCTGTCGCCGATCACCACCGACATCGCTTACGAGGCGGGCCGGCGTTGGCAGCGGTACCGCCGAGCCGGCGGACCGCGAAAACGGATCATCACCGACTTCCTGATCGGAGCACACGCCCTCAGGACGGCTGATGCCTTCCTCACCCGCGACCGCGGCTTCTACACCACCTACTTTCCCGAACTCGCCACGGCCTGATCCTGGGAACTCAGCAGGGTCCGGCGCGTTCCTTTGGGTGTGTCCTGGAAAAAAGGTGAGGCCTGCCCGGATCCTGTCGCACCGCGGCCGGCATCCGCTCCGGCGTGGGCCGCCCTCGATACCCCGGCGGTGTGCGGCGACCAGGCGGCCGGAGGTCTCCCCCGATCCCATCAGAATTGAGGCAGCCGGTGCTCAAACGCGACGTCTCTCCGTCCAGTTCCTCCAGCCGTCCACCAGCACACAATCCACCATCTTGCGCCGCCCCTTCAGAGTAAACACCGCGTTCGGGTGCTGTACCATAACCTCAGGCATGAGCTCCCCTCGTAGTCGTAAGCTTTTACAAACCCACACCCTGCCCGGAGAGCTCACCCGAACCAAGAACCCTAACCCCAAGGACAACGTCTCCGGTTATCACACCTAGCAGACCATTCCAAAAAGCTATGACAGAAACCCCATCCCGAGTTCAACCGGTTTCCGACTTCCAAAGGGTACCACCGACCTTGGACCTTCCCGCCCTAGACGCTCGCATCCTCCAAAAATGGGATAAGACCGACGCCTTCCGCACCTCGGTGGAGATGCGGCCGCCGGAAAAGGAGTACACGTTCTACGACGGCCCTCCCTTTGCGTCAGGAAGCCCTCATTACGGCCACATCCTGGCCGGAATTATCAAGGACATTGTTCCTCGCTATTGGACTATGAGGGGACATCGGGTGGAGCGGAGGTTCGGCTGGGACACCCACGGGCTTCCGGTGGAAATGGAGGTGGAGCAGCAGCTGGGGATAGCCGGCCCCCGCCAGATAGAAGAGCTGGGCGTGGCCGTCTTCAACAACGCCTGCCGGGAAATGGTCGAGGTGACCACCGCCGACTGGGAGAACATAACCCGCCGGATCGGGCGTTGGGTCGACTTCAGGAACGACTACAAAACCATGGATCCGGAGTTCATGGAGAGCGTCTGGTGGGTGTTTCGAAGGCTGTGGGATAAGGGCCTGATCTATCGGGCCTTCAAGGTTCTACCGTACTCCTGGGCCGCCGGAACCACCCTGTCCAATTTCGAGGTGAGCCTGGGCGGATACCGTGATATCGAGGACCCCGCCATCACCGTCCGGCTGGAGATAACGGAGACAACCGACGACCGCAGCCCGGTCCGCCCCGGTGACTTCCTCACCATCTGGACCACCACCCCTTGGACCTTGCCCGGCAACCTGGCCGTGGCGGTGGGCCCGGACATCGAATACGGTCTGGTCGAAGAGGATGGTGACCGATACTGGGTGGCTCTTCCCCGCCTGGAGAAGGTGTTCGGCGAGACCGGACATCCCCTTCGGGTGGCTAAAGGTAAGGATCTGCTGGGGGTGCGCTATCGCCCTCCCTTCGACTTCTACGAGGATCGACGCAACCAGGGGGTCTTCCAGGTTATTTCCAGTCCTTCGGTCACCACCGATGAAGGGACTGGCCTGGTGCATATGGCCCCGGCCTACGGCGAGGAGGACCTTTACGCCCTGACCGCCGCCGGCCTGGATGTGATCGTCGATCCGGTCGACCTGGAGGCCAGGTTCACCGACGAAATACCGGTTCTGGCCGGACTCCACGTTTTCGAGGCGGCCGACTCGATCATTGAGCTGTTAAAGGACTCCGGTGCCCTGCTCAGGAACGAACGAATCGTTCACCCCTATCCCTTCTGCTATCGAACCGACCGGCCGCTCATCTACAAGGCCATCCCCACCTGGTTCGTCAAGGTGGAGTCGATCCGAGAGCGGATGGCGAAGCTGAACAAGTCGATCCATTGGGTACCAGGGCCGGTAGGTTTCAACCGGTTCGGCAACTGGCTGGAGGACGCCCGGGACTGGGCCATATCCCGCAACCGGTTCTGGGGAAGCTGCATACCGGTTTGGGAGTGCGGTACCTGCGGCCATCAGGAATGCATGGGCAGTCGCTCGGACCTGGCCGCCCAAACCGGCGTCCGGCCGGACGATCTCCACAAGCACGTGGTCGACCAGATCACCTACCCCTGCCCTACCTGCCGGAAGGGGGGCACCATGGTTCGGGTGAAGGAGGTGCTCGACTGCTGGTTCGAGTCCGGTTCGATGCCCTATGCCCAATACCACTACCCCTTTGAGAACCAGGCCCGTTTCCCGCGTACCTTCCCGGCCGATTTCATCGCCGAAGGGTTGGACCAAACCCGGGGATGGTTCTACACCCTGCATGTGCTGGCGGCGGCCCTCTTCGACGAGGTGGCCTTCAGAAACTGCGTGGTCAACGGGATGATCCTGGCCGAGGACGGCCGCAAGATGTCGAAGCGTCTCAAAAACTATCCCGAGCCCTCGGCGGTGCTGGATCGGTATGGGGCGGATGCGGTGCGGGCCTACCTGATCAACTCCCCGGTTCTCCGGGCCGAACCTCTACGGTTTTCTGAGGCTGGGGTGAGAGAGGTGGTCAGGACCGTGATCCTTCCCTTCTGGAACACTTATTCCTTCTTCACCACCTACGCCGAGGCGGACGGAATCCGGTTCGAGGATCTGCGAACCGCCCCGGCACCGGAGGATCGTCCCGAAATCGACCGCTGGGTTCTGAGCGTCCTGCAATCGCTAATCCGGCGCACCAACCAGATGATGGAGGGGTATTACCTGTATTCGGTGGTGGGGCCGGCCCTGGGCTTTGTCAACGACCTGACCAACTGGTATGTAAGGAGATCGCGGCGTCGTTTCTGGAGAACCCGTGACGCCGCCGACCAGGACAAGCAGGCCGCTTTCGCCACCCTCTATGAGGTTTTGGTCACCTTCAGCCGACTACTGGCCCCGGTGTTGCCGTTTATCACCGAAGAGATCCATTCCGGCCTGGTACCGGAGGCGGTCAGCATCCATCACACCGACTACCCGAGGGTTGACGAGCGGCTGATCGACCCCGAACTGGAGCAGTCGATGGAGGTGGCCCGCACGGTGGTAACCCTGGGCAGGTCCCTACGATCCGACCTGGCTATCGGGGTTAGACAACCTCTGGCCCGACTGACGGTCATAACCCGTGATCCTAAAGTTGCGGAGGCGGTGGCTCGTCACACCGGCGTGATAGCCGAGGAACTCAACGTCAAAGAGGTGGACACGGACGACGACGAGCTGTCGGTGGTCGAGTTGGAAGCCAAAGCCAACTACCGGCGGCTCGGCCCGCGCCTGGGTGCCTCGGTGGGAAAGGTGGCCACGGCTCTGGCAGAGCTGTCCTCCGAGCAGGTGGCTTCCTTTATCAAGGCCGGAAAAATGACCCTGGCCGACACGGTGCTGGAGGTGGACGACATCATCGTTTCCCCTCATCCCCGCCCCGGCAAGGTGGTAGCTTCGGAAGGGACTCTCTCGGTGGCGTTGGATTCCGCGCTGACCACAGAACTACTAAGCGAAGGGCAGGCTCGGGAAGTGGTCTCCCGAATCCAACGGGTTCGCCGCGATCAGGGCTTGGAGGTAACCGACCGGATCCGGGTCGGGTACCACACCGAAGACGACCTACTCCATCGGGCCATCGAGACCCATGCCGCCTTTATCGCCGGTGAGGTACTGGCCGTTGAAATCCGGCCGCAAACCCCACAGGAGGGCACCGGCTTTCGGATCGGTTCGGCCACGCTGGAGGTGGAAATCGAAAAAGCTAGGACTCAGGATGATCGGGAGGGGATTCCATAACCTTTCGGAACTGGTCCAGCAGGTGCTCGCCCGCCTCCAGAACCTGTTCCACCATCTGCTCGGAGACCCGGGCCGCCTCGTCGATCATGGCCCGCACCTGCGCCACCACCTCATCGGCCTGAACCTTTGACTCCGAACCCGAGTCTGTTTCCTCCGATCCCCCCGGACGGTATTCGTCCAGCGTCGACCGTAGCCACTTGATTTCCTCTTGGTGCTCGCGCCGACTTGCCTCGTATTCGGAGATCGTGTCGGTCACCACTTCAAGGAAGGCGTCCACCTCGTCGGCGGCGTAACCCCGTAGGGCGACCGAGAACTTGACCTCCCGAACCTCCTCTGCCGAAATACGCATCTTCTTATAAACAGATAATCTGGGACACGACCGTTACCCCGAAGATCAAAACGAGGGGAGAAAGGTCCAGCCTTATACCACCGATCGGAACGGCAGGAATCGCCCGCCGGATCGGTCTTAAGAGAGGATCCACTATCTGCGCCAAAAAGTCCACCGTCCTACCAACCGGATGATCCCTGGATACCTTCAACCAACTCAAAATAGCCCTGGCAACAATCGCCAACACATAAAGCTGGAGGAGGGTACAGACCAGCCGAAGCAATTCGTCTCAGAGATCGCGGTCGTAAAGGCCGAGAGAAGACAATCGCCGCAGCTCTTCGGGGGCGATTTCAACCCGGGGTGGGCGAGTCAGGAGAACCCCCGGTGCCGATTTTTTGACGGTCCCGTCCAAGGCATACACCAGCCCGCTCAGGAAGTCCACCAGCCGCCTGATCTGGTCCGGTTCCATATCTCGAAGGTTGACGATCACCGGCACCTGCTCCCGAAGGCGATCGGCCACCTTCCTGACATCGTCGAAGGTGGAGGCCTCCAGAACCTCTGTGTAGTTGGTGGTGGTGACCACCGGTTCGGGAGAACGGATGATCACATCCGAGAACCCGCTGGGCGGAACCACCGAAGGCCGATAATAGGGAGGCACCGGCTCGGCGATCCGCCGGTCGGCCGGCATCGGTGGCGACTCGTCTTCTACCAGGCGGAAATGGCCTCGCTGGGGCGGTCGGCGGCCGGTGGCCGTATTTTCCGACCCGGGTTGGTAGCCGGGATCGAATCTGGACTCACCTTCGTCTACCAGACCCATCCAATTCAACAGTCTGTACATCACGCTCATTTCTTTACGGCTGTGGTCCTAGGGCCAAAGATAGCCCGTCCGATGCGGACCATGGTTGATCCTTCCTCGACGGCAACCTCGAAATCGTCTGTCATCCCCATGCTAAGCGACAGGGAGCGGTTAAGCCTACCTTCCAGGCCGTCCCGTATGGCGCGCATCCGGGCGAAATAGGGTCGGGATTCCTCCGGTAGATTACCAAAAGGGGGGATCGCCATCACTCCCTCGATCGGAAGACCCGCCATCTCCCATCTCTCGAAGGTCTCCACCACCAGATCGGGTTTAACCCCGTGCTTCTGCGGCTCCTCCCCTATGTTGACCTGCAGGAGGGTGGGCGGAGGGCGATCCGGGCCGGCCAACCAGGGTTTCAACAGTCGGTCACGGTCGAACGATTGGATAAGCGACACCCTCGGCTTCACCAACCTAACCTTGTTGGTCTGAAGGGGGCCCACAAAATGCCATTCGACATTGTCCGGGAGACGGTCGGCCTTGAAGGCCAGCTCCTGGCCTCGGTTCTCACCGAACACCTTTTGGCCGGCGGCGATGGCCTCTTCCAGGGCCGACAGAGGTTGGCTTTTCCCGATTGCCACGATCGTGATCTCATCCGGGCTCCGGTTAGACCGCCGGGCGGCCTCTTCCACCCGCCGGACTACCTCTTGCAGGCGGGAGACCAGGGTCACGGTATCCATCCGATCGCCGCCGTGCGACGGTCGGTACCGTCGGCTCGAAACGAGAACCAACCCTCCTCGCAGCGGGTGCAGGCCCGGGCCGACCACCACCGGGCGGAAGGGAGCTGGTCTCGAAGGGCGGACTCCAAATCCACCGTGATCAGGCCGTTGGTCGATTTGACATGGCGGTCGTGGAAAAGCACGGCCACCTCGGGGCCCACCTCGAAACAGCAGGGTCCGATCATCGGGCCGATTGCCACCCTCGATATCGGATCGTCCCCTCCCCCCAGCTGCTCAAGAAGCCGCCCGGCCGAAGCGGCGACGCCCGCCACCACCCCTCTCCAACCGGCGTGCACCACGGCCACCGCCGAGGCGGTTTCGATCACCAGACCCGCACAGTCGGCCACGTTTACCGCCAGAGGTAAACGTCCGGTGGTCGTGACCAAGGCATCGCCCGGACCGGCCGACCCGGATTCGGTGACGATATGTACCTGGTGACCATGGACCTGACGGACGAAGGCCCAGTCCGATGGAATGCCCAGCCCATCTGAAACCCGGTGACGGTTATCCGGGTTCTTCATGTCACCCGAAGCGGCGGTGGTGAAGGCCGCTCCGCGAAAACCGGGGGGCCGGATCATGTTGGCCGGTCCCTTGCTTTTACCCCAGGAGGGTGCTGAAAAAGAAGGGTATGCTTGGCCCGCAATTTCATCTAACTGTGGTTTCGTTCGGCCAGCGGGCCAAATGGACTTTTTTCAGCACCCTCCTTAATCCTGCACCCAGTCGGGGATATCAAAGGGGTCATCTTCTTCGGAACCCCTGGATCCGCCGAGACGATCCGAGCCGTCGGGAAGGCGTGAGCCCACGGAACGAATCCGACCGGTGGAACGTTGACCCACCCCGGCGGCGATCACGGTCACCCTTACTTCCTCCCCAAGCGACTCATCAGGGGTGGCACCGAAGATAATGTGGGCATCGGACTCGGCATGCTCCTGAACGGAGCGGGCCGCATCGGAAACCTCGGCCAGGGTCATGTCGTAGGGTCCGCTGACGGACAGCAACACCCCTTTGGCACCCTCCATCGAGGTTTCCAGCAAAGAACAGGCCATGGCCTGCTGGGCGGCTTGCACAGCCCGGTTTTCACCTGAGGCCCTTCCCACTCCCAGCACTGCGGTACCGGCACCGCTCAGTACCGCCTTGACATCGGCAAAGTCCACATTGATAAGGCCCGGGGTGGTGATGATGCGGGTGATTCCGTTTACCCCGTCGGTCAAAACCTGGTCTGCCATGGCAAACGCCTCCATCATGGTGGTGGAGCGATCGGTCTCATGGAGCAGGTTGTCGTTGGGGATAACGATCATGGCGTCGACCGACTCGCGCAACGCGTCAATACCCTGTTCGGCCAGTTTGGATCGGCGATGGCCCTCGAAACCGAACGGTCTGGTAACCACCGCGATGGTCAGGGCCTCAAGATTGCGGGCTATCTCCGCGATAACGGGAGCGGCACCGGTCCCGGTTCCGCCTCCCTCACCCGCCGTCACGAACACCAGGTCGGATCCCGCCAAGGCCTCCTCGATTTCCTCCCGATGACCGTCGGCGGCCGTCTTGCCCACCGAGGGATCCGCTCCGGCACCCAAACCCCTGGTCAGGTCGGCACCGATGTTGAGTTTGATGTCGGCCTCCGACATCAGGAGAGCTTGGGCATCGGTGTTCACCGCAATAAACTCAACCCCCCTGATCCCGGACTCGATCATTCGGTTGACGGCATTCGTGCCGCCCCCGCCGACCCCGACCACTTTTATTACGGCGACATAGCTATGTAAGGAGCTCTCGTTTATAAGAGTCATGGGGTCATTTCCTCCGTCCGGGGCGGATCAATATCTAACACTTGTCCAAGCATGATTTCCAAATCATGATCCAGAAAAGCATATTCTCTTCCGGCGATTAAAGCTAGGGATTAACCTCTCCTTTTAGTTTAAGTTGAAGGTAGGAATACTGTTCGCCCTACCGGTGCCGGTATCCCAGGGCCTTACCGCCGGCCGTCCGGGAACCGAAACGTCGATCAACCCGTCCGGAGCGGTGTTCAATATGGTCAATAAAGAGGTGGCCTTGTCTCCCATTTCGTAGGGTAAACCCAGCCGGGCGATACGATTGTTCAACCATACCCAGAGCTCCTGATCGCTCGCCTGGATAATGGTTTGTCCGGCCAGACCATCCGGCAGGGCCGAGATAAACTCCATAGCTCCTTGAGCGTCGTGGGCTTCCAATCCTTGGCCTAGACCCGGGTCGTCTATGGACACCCGAATCCGAGGAAGCGGCGAGGTGGGGGTGGCGGCATATCCCACCAAAACTCCGTCTTCGGCCACCAAACCCCATCGATCAACCAGCTTGACCCAGGCCGTGTCCACCCGCTCCCTTACCAAAACCTCCACCCTCCCGGGAAACACCAGCCGGACCGTGGCCGAAGCAACCCTGGGTATATCCCGAAGTTCATCTTCCACCGTACCGGTTCGGATAGCCACCAAAGGCCTTCCCTCGACCACCTGCCACTCCGCCAACAGATCTTCAACCGGCACCTTTACGGCACCGGTGATGACCACCTCTTTCACGCTCATATACGGCGACAACAGGAACCAGGCCACTCCGCCCAGAAAGGAAAGGATGGCCATAAACCACAGGGTTTGGCGGATCCGGCGGCGAGCCTGTTGCTCGTCGGCCCCGGATCCTTTAACCGTCAATTCCGGTCTCCTATATAAGGTGGTGCGGACACAGACGGGAACCCGATAAATCTGACCTCGGGTACCAGGCCGATCCCGGTGCTGTCAAACACCCTTTGACCGACCTCTTGCACCAGGTCGTAAACATCCTGGGCGGTGCCAACCGGATCCACCACAAAAAAGTTGGCGTGCTTGGAGGACACATAGGCACCTCCTAGTCGAAACCCTTTCAGCCCTAACGAATCGATAATCCGGCCCGCACTGTCTCCCGGAGGATTTCGGAACACACTGCCGGCGTTGAGTGTTCCGCCCGGCTGATGGTCTCTCCTCCACCGGATCGCCTCCCTCATCCGGGCGGTGATTTTCTCCGGTTCACCCTCTCGGACGGAGAAAGTGGCTTCAAGAACCACCTCCTCGGGTCGGAGACCGCTGGTGCGATAGCCCAGCCCGAGCCGGTTTCGCCCCCGTTCGGACACCACGTCGTTGGCAGGATCCAGGATCGATGCCGAACAGATCACGTCAACCGTCTCGGTGCCGTAGAATCCGGCGTTCATCCGTACCGCCCCGCCCACCGTACCCGGGATCCCCACATAGAACTCCAGCCCGGACCACCCCTCGACCGCCATTCGCCGGGCCAGCACGGGGAGACTGACGGCGGCACCGGCCCGTACCCGCAGTGCCTCCCGGTCCGGTTCTATCTGCCTGAACCCGGCACCGAGTCGGATAACCAACCCCCGGTAACCCTGATCCGACACCACCAGGTTGCTCCCTCGGCCGATAACCACCTGATCGATCTCGGCGGTCCGAGCCGCCGCCACCACCGCCCGAAGTAGTTGAGGAGTGTCTGCCTCGCAAAAGAACCGGGCCGGGCCCCCCAGCTTGTAGGTGGTCAAGGGGGCCAATTCCACGTTCGGTCGGATTCGACCTTCTGCTACGAGTTCTGTCCAGCTATCCATCAGGTTTTTCAGCACCCTCCCAGACGATCAACGATCAGGTCGGGCAGGGTGGCTATATCACCCGCCCCCAAGGTAAGTACCAGATCATCGGGTTGGACCGAGCGGCCGACCAGATCCGCCGCCTGGGTCAGGTCCTCCGCATAGTGGGCTTGACCGCACCGGCGACTACGAACCGCCTCTGCCACCATCTCTCCGGTAACACCTGGTAGAGGCTCTTCCCGAGCTCCGTAAATACCGGTGACCACCACCACGTCCGCCTCGGCAAGCGCCTCACCGAATTCGTCCGACAGGGCGGCGGTTCTGGAATACAGATGGGGTTGGAAAACCACCCAGAGCCGGTTTCGTCTCCGGCTATTTACCGCTTCTATGTCTGCGGATATTTCGGCCGGATGATGGGCATAGCTGTCGATAATGGTCACCCCGCCTGCCCGTGCCCGGTGTTCCAATCTTCTTCGCACCCCTTGGAAGGTTTTGAGGCTTTCGGCAGCCGGGCGGATATCGAAGCCGGAGGCGGACAGCAGAGCCAAAACCCCGGCGGCGTTGCGGGCGGTGTGCAAGCCCGGTCGGCCCACCGTCACGGAGGCAGGCGGAAATCGGCCCCCCAAACGAAAGGAAACCGAATCGGGGCCGGACTCCACCTCCGATATTCTCCATTCCGCATCCGGTGCGGTACCGTAACCCGGTCGTCCGGTTCGCTCGGCCAGGCGGCGGCCTCCCGGGTCGTCTACACCTACCAACACCGGACCGGAAACCTTCTCCACCACTTCCTGAAAGGCGTCCTCTAGGTGAGCCCGGGTCCCGTAGTGGTCCAGATGGTCGGCGTCCACATTGGTCACCAACAGACCGTTCAGAACCAGGTGGCCAAAGGTGCCGAAGGCCTCGTCCGCTTCCAGCAGTAGCAGACGATCGGTTCCGAGGTGGGCGGTGGAGTCCGAGCCCATGATTTCCCCTCCGACCAGATAGGAGGCATCCCATCCCAGGGCCCGGGTGGCGGTTACGGCCAGCGCCGTGGAGGTGGTTTTGCCGTGCGTGCCGGTGAAACCCAGCGTGGGGATATGGGCGGTGATTTCCTGGAGAAGGCGAGGCCGTTCCCATTCGGTGATCCCGGCGGCCCGGGCGGCCGACCGCTCCGGATCTTCGCCTGGTACCGCCGAGGAAACCACCACCAGATCACAGCCGGCCATCCGGTCGGGCTGAGAGCCCACCCAGGTTTCAATTCCCGGTTCTTTCAGCTTATTAAGGGCGACGCTGTCAACCAGGTCCGACCCGGACACGGTATGGCCCATCGCCGACAACAGCCGGGCGAGAGGGCCGATGCCGGCACCACCCGCCCCGATCAGGTGTACCCGGAGGGGACCATCAAGAAGCGGCATCGGCACCGTCCATCAACATGTCGGCAATGGTGGAGGCGGCCCCGGGCTGCACGGCCTTGATCGCAGCCTGTCCCATTCGGGTGCGACGCGGCGAGTCGGCCAGCAGGGTCTCCAGGATTCGTCCCAGCGAGCCCAGGTCGGATTCCTCGACCAGCAAGGCCGCCTCGGCCCCTACCACGGCCCGGGCGTTACTCAGTTGGTGTTTACCGGCAAAGGAACCCGGGATCAGAATGCTGGGGGTACCCGTTACGGCCGCTTCCATCAGACCCGCCCCGGCGCGGGTGATAACCAGGTCGGATACCCCGTAGAAAAGGTCCATCCTATGCTCGAAGCCCAGCACTCGCCTGGTCACCGCCGGCGAGTCCTCTTCGGTGGTGACCGAATCCCGTTTCCGGTCGCCTGCCAGATGAACCATCTGGAGGGGCGGACCGCTCCAGGATGCCGCCAGGGCTGTTACCGCCTCGTTGATTACCTTCGCGCCCAAACTCCCTCCCATCACCCCCACCGTGGTCGGCTGCTCGGACAATCGGTATCTTTCCAGCCCTTCTGTCCGGACCCGGCTCTTGTCCAGGTTGGTCAGCATCGACCGCAACGGATAACCCACCACCTCACCCGCCATCCCTTTGGTGCGGGGGAACGACAGCAACGAACGATCTGCCCACCGTTTGGCGAAGCGGTTGGCCAGACCGGCTTCCACGTTCTGTTCGTGCAGATAAAGGGAAATCCCGAGCCGCCGGGCGGCCAAGGCTACCGGCACGGTTACGTAACTTCCCATGCACAACACCGCTTTGACCTGCCGATCCAACAGGGCCCGACCGGCCGCTCCGGCGGCCCTCCAAACCACGCCGGGGATTCTCAGATTACGGGCAGAAAGGCTTCTCACCAGGCCTTGCAGTTCGATCTGCAGCAGGGGATAACCTTCGCCGGGAATCAGATCCGCCTCCATCCGATTGCCCCCGATGAACAGGATCCGGTCTTTTCCAACCCCCTTTGCCACCAGTTGTTCCGCCACCGCCAGCCCGGGAATGATGTGCCCACCGGTACCGGCAGCGGCTATGGCAAAGCTCACCTTGGGGACCGTTGGGTGGCAGAAGCCCGGATCCGTGGGGCGTGGTTGGCGAGGTTGATCAGGATTCCGATCCCGGCCATGGCCGAAACCATGGCACTCCCTCCCACCGATACCAAAGGCAGGGCCAGGCCGGTGACCGGAATAGCCCCTACCGCCCCGCCCACATTGACCAGCGACTGCACCCCCAGCCAGGCGGTAATGCCGGACGCCAACAGGCGGGCAAACCGATCGTTGGTCCGGTAGGCAATCCAGACCCCCACCAAAGAAAGGGCCCCCAGTATTAACAACAAGGTGGCCGCCCCGAGAAATCCGGTTTCCTCACCGATGATGGTGAAAATGAAGTCGGTATGAGGGTTGGGCAGGTAAGACCACCGGGCCCGGGAAGCGCCCAGACCCACCCCGAACCAGTTGCCGCTTCCGAGGGCTATCAGGCTTTGGATCAGCTGAAAACAGGCCCCGCTCGGATCAAACCCGGGATCCAGATAACACATAAACCGTTGTCTTCGGTATTCCAACGAATAGGTGGCATAGGCGGCAACGGCCAGCCCGAGCGTACCGATAGCGGCCAAAAACCGGAAGGGCACCCCGGCCGCGATCATGATTACCCCTACTGCACCCGCCACGATCAGGGCGGTTCCCAGGTCGGGCTGTAACACGATCAGCAGGCAGGTGACACCCATGGCAATCACCACCGGCCCCAACCATTGCCGAGTCTCGGTAATACGATCGCTCCGGCGGGCCAGCACCGAGGACACAAACAGGATCACGGCCAACTTGGAAAACTCCGATACCTGCAGGGTTTGGTTGCCGTATTCCAGCCAGCGGGTTGCCCCTCCCCTTTCCACCCCGATGATCAAGGTTGCTATAAGACCCAGGAAGGAGCCACCCAGAGCCCAGGGTGCCAACCTGCGGTACAGGTGGTAAGGGACCCAGGCCAGGATGATCATGGCAAACCCCCCCAGTATCACCCACTGCAAATGGCGCTTGAAGATCACCAGCCGATCGGATTCCTCGATTATGCCGGTGGCCGAAGAAGCCGACATGGTAGCGCCGAGCCCGGTTATCAACAGCACCAGCACCAATACCGTTATAAAAACCACCACCTTGGAACGGGAGTGGTAGGTCTCCTCACGGCGGCGGATCCAATCCCGTATATCGACCACGGTAGAGGTTGAGGCGGTCATTCGACACCCTTCGGGTCGGCCAGGATACCGACGGGTGAGGCCTCGGACGTCAGATAATCGTGGACGTGGCGGGCGAAGACGTTACCCCGGTGCTCGTAGCAGGTGAACATGTCGAACCCGGTGGTACCGGGCGACAGTAATACGGTGTCTCCGGAACGGGCCCGCCGCCCCGCCATCCAAACCGCCTCCTCCATAGAACCGGCCAGATCGGCGGGAAGATCGGAAGCCAGCTTCACCAGGTCGGGGCCGGATTCGCCGATCGCCACCAGGTGTCGCACGTTGGGTGCCCTTAACATGGGCGAAAGGTCCAATCCTTTTCTGACCCCTCCGGCGATCAGAACCACCGATCCAAAAGAGCGGATGGCCGCCATGGCGGCATGAGGGTTGGTGGCCTTCGAGTC
The DNA here is from genome assembly GCA_009841075.1 of Acidimicrobiia bacterium. Lineage (GTDB taxonomy): Bacteria > Actinomycetota > Acidimicrobiia > Spongiisociales > Spongiisociaceae > Spongiisocius. The sequence continues at coordinate 43,300 of VXMP01000061.1, forward strand.
GTCCACCCAGGTAATACCCTGGTTTGATCCCACCACGGTTCGACGATGAAAATGATGGCGGAAATTGACCACGGTCTTGGCTATGGCGTCCGGATCCGCACCCAGCTCCAAAGCTGCCACCGCCGCCGCCGTCAAGTTCATCCGGAAGGAAGGGTCAATATCAGGCGGATCGGGAATAGAGATCGTTCCCCCCGGATGAACCAGGCCCTCTGCACCAAACCCATAGGGGCCGTCGGGGTGGGGCACCAAGCCGGTAACCGGCGCATGACGGCCTGGAGCAGTCCGGGCATGGGCGGCCGCACCCGGGTCGTCTAGGTCGTAGACCAGCAGGTCCCGGTCGGTTAGATGACGGGAAATCCGACCCTTGGCGATCGCATACGCCTCCATGGTCCCGTGCCAGTCCAGGTGGTCTTCGGCCAGGTTAAGAAACACCGCCACCCGGGGGGCCAGGGAGTAGGTGTAATAAAGCTGAAAGCTGGAGATTTCCAGCACCGCCACCTGGCCCGGTTCCGGCACCAGGTCGCTGATCGGGAACCCGACATTGCCCGTGGCCCGGGCGTTTATCCCCGATTCTCGAAGCATGGAGGTAGTCTGGCGGCAAACGGTGCTTTTTCCGTTGGTCCCGGTTACGGCGATTATCGGAACGTCCAGATGGCGAACGGCCAGCTCGACTTCGCTCCAAATCGTGATTCCGGCCGAGCCGATGTCCGACAAAGGTGGCAAATGGGGCTTGAAACCCGGGCTGACCACCACCAGCGAAACATCGGCCAAGATGGACGGATCCCAGTCTCCGCCAACCGTTTCCACCCCATCGCCGATCCCGTCCAGCGAGCCCTCATGTTGGTCATAGACCAGGTGATCCATCCGCATACGGGACAGCAGCCGCGAGGCGGCCTGGCCGGTCATGCCTGCTCCCAAAACCAGGGTCCGCATCAGCTAACCACCGATTCCGATCCGGCTTGCGGCCAGGAAATCACCGTAGAAAATGCCCATTCCGAGCCCCACCCCGATGGCGGCGATAATCCAAAATCGGGTGATGATGGTGGTCTCCGGCCACTCCTTCATCTCGAAATGGTGATGGATGGGCGCCATCCGAAACACCCTTCTCCCCCCGAACCATCTAAACCCCACCACCTGTATGATCACCGACAGCGCCTCTATGACGAACAACCCCCCGATGATCACCAGGAGCAGGTGGGTGTTGGTAAGCAGCGCCAGAGCCGTTATCCCGCCCCCCAGGGCTTGCGACCCGACATCGCCCATGATGATCCGGGCCGGACAGGCGTTCCACCAGAGAAAACCGAGGCAGGCCCCTAAGATCGCCGCGGCAACGATGGCGAGACTGAGGCTTCCCTCCACCGCATATATCTCGGGATGCCGGAAAATCCAGTAGGCGATGATTATGTAGGCACCGGCGACCAGCGCCACCGACCCGGAGGCCAGGCCGTCCAGCCCGTCGGTGAAGTTGACCGCATTGGAAAAGCCGGTGAGCATCAGAAGCACCAGCACGGCGAACAGAACGGAGCCCAAATCCAGGCCGAGCGGACGGGCGAAGGCCAGCTCGGTTGAGCTGCCGTTAGCCACCATTCCCCAGGTGAATAAGCCGGCGACCGCCAGCTGACCTATCAGCTTGGTGGAAATGCCCAGGCCCTTATTGCGGAATCTGGAAATCTTCTGGTAGTCGTCCAGGAACCCCACCAAACCCATGCCGACGATCGCCCCCATAGCCAACAACCCGGAGGGTTCCCAGCCGCTCCAGGCCACCTCCACCCCGCCTTCCTCCACCGAGACCCGGAATTGGGAAACCACATAGCCGCCGGCTATCGCCAAGATCATCACGATCCCACCCATGGTGGGGGTACCGGTTTTGTGCATATGGGAGGGAAGCTCCTGCTGGATGAACTGACCTATGTTCCAGGCTCGGAACAGGCGGATGGCGTAGGCGGTGCCGATGATGGACACGGCGAAGGCAACCGTGGCCGAAATAAGCAGGGCGATCATCCCCGACCCCCTTCGGTTGATATCCGGGCCGACCTTCTCCGCCGCAGTTGGTCGGCTGCTATCGCCCGGTCATCAAAAGAGACCACCCTGTTCCCGAAATCCTGATAGGTCTCGTGTCCCTTGCCGAGGATCAACACCGTATCTCCCGACTCGGCCTGGTCTATGGCCAACCGGATCGCCTTCTCCCGATCTACCTCGGCCAGCACCTGGGCCGAGCCACCACCGGTTCCTTTCAACACCTGCTTTACCAGGGTGTCCGGATCTTCCCGACGGGGATTATCCGAGGTGATGACGGCCAGATCGGCTTCGGCCGCCGCCGCCCCCAGGAGAGGCCGTTTGGTGGGGTCGCGTTCGCCGGCCGCTCCCACCACCACGATCACCCGGCCCAAGGCATGGCTTTTGGCGGTCGAGATAACCGACTCCACCGCCTCGGGACTGTGTGCATAATCCACCAACACTCCAAAGGTTTGGCCCAGATCAACCGGATCCAACCGACCCCGAACCCGTTTCACCGAGGCCAGTCCCTGGATGATGTCTTCGGTGCCGATCCCCACCTCCACCGCACAGGCGGCCGCCAGGGCGGCATTGTGTATGTTGTGCAAGCCACCGGGCTTTATCTCCAAAGACAGGCTTCGGCCGGCTATCTCGCACCGAAATCGGGCCGCAAACAAGTTCGCCTCGGGCCGAAAGATAGCCACATCATGGCCGGATCCTCTACCTACCGTCACCACCTGATCGGATAGCGAATCGGCCAGCCGGCGACCGGCCGAGGAGGTCACATCCACCACATAGGCGGAGGAATGCCCGTTGAATAGGCGGGCCTTGGCGCCGTAGTAGTTCTCCATGGTGCCGTGGAAATCAAGATGATCCTGAGAGAGGTTGGTGAAGGCGGCAACCTGGAAGGAAGTTCCCTCCACCCTATGGAGGGCCAGGGAGTGGGAGGAAACCTCCATGGCCACCATCGACACCCCTCCGTCCACCATCTTTTTCAGCGTCCGCTGCAGATCCGATCCTTCGGGGGTGGTGAGGGCTTGGGGCTGGGTTTTTCCATTTATATTGACCCCCAGGGTGCCTACCCGGCCGAACGGACGACCCGCAGCCTCGGCAATCGCCTCGAGCATCACCGTAACCGTGGTCTTGCCGTTGGTGCCGGTTACCCCGATGATCTCCAGATCATGGGAAGGATCGCCGTGGACCCAGGAGGCGACCACCCCCAGCACCCGGCGGGTATCGGCCACCTTCAGCTGCGGAATCGAGGCCGATAAAACGTACTCCTCTACCAGGGCCGCGCCGGCACCCCGATCAACCGCCTGGTCCATAAAGCGGTGCCCGTCGCGGTTATGACCCGGAACAGCCACGAACAGCGACCCCGGCCCGACCGAACGGCTGTCATGGGTCACGTCGTGCAGGGCTACTGCACCATCGCCGCTTAGCTCGCCGTCCAGACGATGGGCTATTTCGGCCAGGGTTATCAGAAGGGGATTACGCATCGGGGGCGACCCCCATCTGATGGAGGGAACCCTCCATCACCTTGGCGAACAACGGTGCCGCTATTACCCCGCCGGTCCGGTCGTAAACCGACGAGCCCACCCGGGGGGAATCCACTACCACCGCCAGGATCAGCCGAGGGTTTTCTACCGGTGCCATACCCACAAAGCTTGCTACATAGTCTTGGGTATAAACCCCCTGATCCTCGTCGTATCTTCTGGCGGTACCGGTCTTACCGGCCACCGTATACCCCGGTACCGAGGCGTTGGTTCCGGTTCCGAAATCAACTACCGATTGGAGCATGAGGCGAACCGTCCGGGCGGTTTCCTCGGAAATGACCCTGGTGGCAGGATTAGGCTCGATTTCCTGCCAACCGTCGCCATCCGCCAGGCCGATCTTCAGACGGGCTTCCCGGCGGATTCCACCGTTGGCAATGACGCTGTAAAACGAGGCCATCTGGAGAGGGGTGACCGCCAGCGAATATCCGATAGTGGCAGAAGCCGGGCAGGTAACACATCCATGAGCCAGGTTGACCAATCCGCTTACCTCTCCGGGGAAATCCAATCCGGTGATCTGGCCGTACCCGAAGGCCTCCAGATAGCTCCTCAATCGGTCCTCGCCCAGGTCCGTACCGATCTTCACCATACAGACATTCGAGGATAGGCGAATACAGTCCCCCACCGTCATCACCATCGGTTCGTGCTCGCTGAAGTCCCGATAACAGCCGAAGTCCTGATCACCGTCGCCTTCGCAGCTGCCTTCGACTATCTCCAACTCGTCCCGCACCAGATATTGGGTATCCCATTCGACCACTCCGGTGTCAAGTGCGGCGGCAACCGTTACCGCCTTCTGAGTAGATCCCGGTTCGTATACCGAACGAACCGCAGCGTTGGAAAGACGGCCCGATTCGATATCGTCTTGAGTCCGATTGGTGGGGTCGAAGGTGGGAACCACCACCAACGCCAGCACCTCAAAAGTGTCGGGATCCATGGCCACAACCGTGCACTGTCGGGCGTCGGCAACCACCAGCGTTTCGATACATTCCTGGTAGGCGAGGAACTGGATTTCCCGGTCGATAGACAAGACCAGATCGGCCCCGGCTACCGCAGGCTCTATTTCGGTTCGGCCCTGGGGAATGAGCCGGCCTTGCGCCCCCCGCTCGGCCAGTACCCGGCCCGGGGTACCGGTCAGAAGCGGATCATAAAAGGCCTCGACCCCTTCTATTCCCTGCGAGTCGATGTTGACAAACCCGATTACATGGGCGGTAAACGGCCCATACGGATAGACCCGTTTGGGTTCGGTAAGAAAATGGACCCCGGGTAGAGAAAGCGCCCCGACCCGGGCGGCGATTTCCTCATCCACCTGGCGGGCCACGAATTGGAAACTGGAATCGGAATAGAGCTTGTCGCGCAGCACCTGGATGTCGATGTCAAGCAGGGCGCTTAAAGTGGAGGCCGTACCCGCCTTATCCTCTACTTCGCCTGGATTCACATATATCGAGCTGGAGGGGGAGGTTATGGCCAGCTCCCGATACTCCCGATCGTAGATGGTTCCTCTGGTGGCGGCGGTCTCCTCCACCCTGATCAGCTGGCGGTCGGCCGCTTCCCGGTAGTCGGCCGCATCTACCACCTGAACCTGATAGAGCTGATAGGCGACAAACACCCAGGAACCCACGAACAAAAGGGCGATCGACAACAACCGTATGTCTGTTGAATGCCTAACGACTTTTTTCTTGCCGGTACCCATGGGCTAACCCGAATCGACCCGACCAGGATCCGCCGCCTCGGTATCCGGTGCAACCGGGGCCGAAACGGGTATTACGTCGGAGGGAAGCACCATCCCCAGCATTTCTTCGGCCAGCGGTAGCACCTCGCCCGGGGACTGCAAAGCCCGTTTTTGTTCTTCCAGGTAGGCCTGGCGGGCCAGCTCTTTGTCGATGGCGGTTTGTATAACGCTGATTTCGTAGGCCGCCTCGTCAACCGCGGTCCGCAGAAAGATGAACGACAAAAAGGCGACTACCGCCACCAGCGTGTAGATAATCCAGGGAATCGGCCGCCACCGGAACCGGCGGGTCCCGGACAACACCGTAAGTTCGGGGGCGGGAGCGGGAACCGGATGGGATTGGGGACGGGCGGTCATTTCACCTTCTCCACCGCTCGCAGACGGGCGCTACGGGCCCGGGGGTTTTGCTGGACCTCATCTGCGTCCGGCCGCTTTACCTTGCCGACCAGATCCTTCAGCTCCACCGGTGGGGGTTCCGGAAGAATCGGTCCGGGGGCGCGGCCTTCACCCAGGCGAAACCTTCTTTTGACGATCCTGTCCTCAAGTGAGTGGTAGGAAATGGCCACGCATATTCCTCCCTTCCGGAGGAAACCAAGTCCGGCCTCGAGTCCGGCCGACAAGTCCGACAGCTCTTCGTTCACCGCCAGGCGAATAGCCTGGAAGGTCCGTCGGGCGGGATGTCCGCCTTTCCTACGGGTGGCAGCCGGTATGGCCTCGGTAACTACATCTGCCAACCGGACGGTGGTCTCGATAGGTCGGTTGGCGACTATGGAACGGGCGATCCGACGGGAGAACCTTTCTTCGCCGAAACTACTGAGAATGTGGGTCAGCTCATCCGGTTGGGTGTCGTTAACAATCTGATAGGCGGTTCGATCGGTATCCGAACCCATACGCATGTCCAACGGTCCTTCCCTACGGAAGGAAAAACCCCGCCCGGACTCGTCTAGCTGATGGCTGGAAACGCCCAGGTCGAAGAGGATCCCGGCGATCCAATCCAAGCCCTGGTCGTCCAGAATCCGATCCAGCCGACAGAAGTTGTCTTCCACCAGCCGAAGACGATCCCGATCCGGGGCGCGCCTGATCGCGGCGGGATCACGGTCTATGCCGAGCACCTGTACCGCCAGGTCAAGATGGTCGAGTAGGGCAGCCGTATGTCCACCCCCGCCGAAAGTAGCATCTACGATCACTCCCTCCTTGATGGGTGAGAAATAACTCACGACTTGCTCCCGCATTACGGGCGTATGGAACGGCCTCCCACTCTTTGACTGAATTTTTTTTGATTCCTGACCCATTGCCAGCCCCCCGAAGGTTTTTTCCGAATAGACTGCGGGCGGAGTAGGGACAATCTATTGGTTCACGGGGGGCTGGCAATGGGCAGGCCATCGTGCCGGCGGGTGGTTCTGGTTCGTCCGTCCTTTTGGTTACTCCTCCTGTCCTCCGGAATAGGCGGCCAGGGCGGACGGTTGGTAACCGGCCCAGGATTCCGCCGCCCATATCTCGGCATACTCGCCCACCCCGACGAAGACCACCTCTTTGGATAGTCCGGCGTAGTCGCGTAAGGGCGGGGGGAGAGGCACTCGGCCCGCCGAGTCAAGCTCGGGTCGGGTAGCCCCCGAGAAGAAGGACCGTGCCACGGCACGATCCCTGGCATTGGCTTCGTCGGTTTCCCGTAAAGCCCTTTTACGTTTTTCCCACACCTCACATGGGAACACGTACAGGCAGTTGTCACGACCTCGGGTGACATAGAAGTCGCCGTCAAGCAGATCTCTATACTCGGCGGGGAGTACTACCCGCCCCTTTTTGTCTACTTTTCGGTGGAGTTCCCCTAGGAACTCCTGCCGTCTTTCCGCCACTTATCCTTCTCGCGCTGATCGTTTGGTCGGTCGAACAGAGAGTAGCCTACCACTTTCTGACACCTATTTGTCAAGATTCTACACAAAATGACACCCGAGCCTTCTATTTATATAATGAGCCCCCACATGGCTTCCCAGATAGAACAACAGGTGATGCGGCGGCTCGGTTCGGCCGAGATCCGCTACACGAAAGGCAGGCGCCTTCTGGTTCAAGCCCTGCTGGAAGCAGACGGACCCCGATCGGCGGGCGATCTGTATCGGGAACTCAAAGAAGAGGTACCGCTTTCCTCTATATACCGCAGCCTTAACACCCTGTCCGGCCTAGGCATCCTGGTCCCCCATCATGGGCCGGGAGGCAACAATCGCTTTGAGCTATCGGACTGGCTGATGGGGCACCACCATCACCTGATCTGCAAGTCGTGCGGAACGGTTGACGATATAAGGTTGCCAGGACAAACCGAGTCCATCATCGAGGGTCTGGTGGGCTCGGCCACGGCCGACAAAGGATTCAAAGCCTCCGACCATTCCTTCGAGATCTACGGAACCTGCGGAGATTGCCTGGCCGAGGGTAGAAACGAGGGTTTATAAGGAGGTCCAACCGGCCAAGGTTGGGCGCGCCGGTTGGTAGGGTAAAGAGCAAGGAGGTACCTTGGTCTTGGCCGAACGAGCATTGATCCTCAACGCAACCTACGAACCGCTTTCCATTGTCAGTGCCCGCCGGGCCATGGTTTTGGTATTGCGCTCCAAAGCGGTAACCGTGGCCTCCTCCCACGACGTGTGGAAGAGCATCGACCAGGAGTTCGCCGTCCCGTCGGTGGTCCGCCTGAGGAACTATGTCAAAGTTCCCTATCATCGCCGGGTTCCGCTGACCCGTACCGCCGTTTTCGCTCGCGATCATCATCGTTGCCAGTACTGTCGTTCGCCGGCCGAAAGCCTCGACCATGTGGTACCCAAATCCCGGGGCGGCGGGCACACCTGGGAAAACGTGGTGGCCTGTTGTCGCCGCTGCAACATCCGCAAGGGAAGCCGACTTCCCGAACAGGCCGGCCTGAAACTGACCCGCACGCCGGTTACACCCAGCTACCAGGGATGGCTGTACGCCGCTCTGAGCAAATCCCGTGACCCCCAATGGGGCCCCTATCTGAACGGTTCGGCCTCTTAGAACTACCGAACATCAGGGGAATTGCCGATCCGACTGCGACGTTGTCGGGTGTGCCGGAGGGTTCGGAGGTGATCGTCAGCGAGGGCACTTACAGTGCGGGGGTCTGCGAGAACGGTCTTTGCGCGGGCACCTGGGCTTTGGGGGCATTACCGGTCACCGACACGCGGGCCGCGAGCGGGAGGCTGCCACTACCTACTTTGACGGTTATCCCCCCGGCAGGTGTCGAAACCTCTGATATCAGGGCAACTATCGCCAACACGGAGCAGTATTCCGTTGTCATAGACGGAACTACTCATTCCACCGACTATTTCGACTACGTGGAGCGGAACAACACCGCGACTTTAAAGGCTCGTCCGGGGACGGGTGACGGTGCGCCGGGTGCTCCCCGGGGACTGCGGGTGTTGAGGTCTTCTGATCCGCCCCTGGTCTTCGTCAGCTGGGACCGTTTGGAGCAGTTGTACGGGTTTTCTGTCACCGGCTATGAGGTGTATGAGTCGTCGTCTCCGGCTTGTGAGCGTCAGTCGCCGCCATTAGAGCCGTCTGAGGGGGTTCGGTTGGTGTCTGATCCGGTATTTTTGGATGGCTCGTTTCGGGCGGGTGTGGAAAAGTGTTATTGGGTTCGGGCGGTCAACGAGCATAGTGTGGGTGGTTATTGGTCGCCTGTGGTGTCGACCCGTGGCGGGGGTTCGTTGCGTAGCGTGTCGGTAACGCCGGAGGAGCTAACTGTGTCTGAGATGGGCGGCACGGCTTCTTATTCGGTGGTGTTGGACAGCCAGCCCACGGCACCGGTGATTGTCACTATTGGTTCGGATTCGGATGTGGTGGAGTTGAGTCGGAAACGGCTGGAGTTTTCTACTGCCGACTGGAAAATTCCGCGGACGATAACGGTGACGGGGGTGGATGATGATGTTGACAACCCGGGTAACCGGCGTACTGCGACTGTTCGTCATAGCGTTTCGGGTGGTGGTTTTGATGGGGCGTCGGTGCCGTCGGTGTTGGTTACGGTGGCCGACGACGATGATGGTTTAGGTGTTGTGGTGTCGGCGGATCGGTTGACGGTTGCCGAAGCCGGAGGAACGGGGCAATATGCGGTGGTGTTGAGCAGCCGTCCTACCGGTTTGGTGGAGATCGGCTTGGAGAGTTCTGACACCGGAGCGGTTTCGGTGGCTCCGTCACGGTTGACTTTTAACCCTTCCGATTGGGATCAGGCCAGGAAGGTGACGATAACCGGCGTGGATGACAACGTTGACAACACCGACAACCGGCGATCGGCGACCATCCGTCACACAGTAAACGGCGGCGGCTATGGTGGGGTTGAGGTGCCTTCGGTTGCGGTGACGGTGCTGGACGACGACGGTTCGGCGGTGGCGGCAGTGTCAGTTTCTGAGACGGCGGTCACGGTATCAGAAAATGCGGGGACGGCGCGTTATATGGTGGCGCTGAGTGCCAAGCCTTCCGATGCGGTGGTAATCGCTGCGGTCACCGACGACAGTTCGGTAGCTACCGCACATCCGTCTTTGCTGACTTTCACCCCGGATAACTGGCAGTCCCCTCGTTTGGTGACGGTAACCGGCGTAGATGACGACGTCGATAATCCCACCGCCCGGAGCACCACCGTCCTCCACACCCCTTCAGGTGGCGGCTACAGTGGTGTGGAGGTTCCTTCGGTGGATGTGACCGTCTCCGACGACGAACAAGCCGGCATCTCCGTGTCTGAGACCGAGGTGACTGTAGGAGAGAACGGCGGTACCGGACAGTATACGGTCAGTTTGAACAGCCAACCCACCGGCCCGGTAACCGTCAACGTAGTGTCCCTTAACCCCACCATCGCCCGGGTTGGTCCGGCAACGCTGTCTTTCGATGCCAGTGATTGGAATATACCGGCTGTGGTGACCGTAACCGGCCAAAACGACCACATTGACAACTCGGGTAACCAACGGCCGGCGACTATCCGCCATACCGCTACAGGAGGAGGCTACGGCACAGTCGCCGCACAGACGGTGGAGGTGGCGGTAACAGACGACGACAGTACCGAAGTGACCGTACCTGCGGGGCTGGTTTCGGTAGTCGAAAACGGCGGAACCAGCCGCTACAGTGTCCGTTTAAACAGCCGCCCGTCTTCGCCCGTGACCATCACCTTATCAACCAACGATAGTGAAATAGCTTCGGTGGATCCGACCACCCTGGAGTTCGATCCCGGCAACTGGAACCGGTCCCAAACCGTGACCATCACCTCTAAAGGTTCCAGTGGTACAAGCACAGCTATTTCTCATACCGCAGCCTCTACCGACGCAGGCTATAACGGCATTGATATTTCGTTAGTTACGGTGTCAGTGGTACCCAAACCGTTCGTTTCTATAGAAGGCGGTTCGTGCGTGATAGGAGGGGAAGACGCCGTGTTCACCATAATGGCAGACCGGCCGGTAGGTGCCGACCTGAAAGTCTCGTTCTATCTCGGTTCCAACTGGAGAGTCCTGGTAGGCAACCCAAGAAGCGAGTCGGCCACCATCCCGGCAGGCGAACAATCGGTACAACATCGGGTACGGACCACAAACCCCACCGCAAGCGGCACAGGCACCTGGCAACCCTATAAATACATTGACGGCACCCCCGGATCGGTGACTGCCGTATTAGAACCCTGGCGCACAGACCAAACCGGCAACTACAACACCGGACTAGGTACCGCCAACGCCTCTGTAAAGGTATACCACCCCCTAGAAAGCCGCTACTGTCACCGGTAACCAACCAAGTCTGTCGGTGCCCCAAGCATCCCCTTCTTTTTCAACACCTCCCTTGGAGTTCCCCCGCTGGTAGAATCTCGGTTCGCATCCCCCCACCTCAAAGGAACTACAAAAATGGCTGCTGCCACCTCGACCATGCTCTCGCTTGGAACCCCGGCACCACACTTCAACCTTCCCGACACCGTGAGCGGTGGGCAGATCTCCGTTGACGACTACTCCGACCATAAGGCGCTGGTGGTGATGTTCATCTGCAACCACTGCCCTTATGTGGTTCATATCGGGTCGGGCTTGGTTGACTTCGGTAGAGATTACGAGGACGCCGACGTAGGGATTGTGGGAATCAGCTCCAACGACGCCGACAACTATCCCGACGACGCTCCTGATCGGCTGGGTGAGGTGGCCCGAGAGCGGGGCTACCGGTTCCCGGTGCTGTACGACGAGACCCAACAGGTGGCGAAAAGCTACACCGCGGCCTGCACGCCGGACTTCTTCCTGTTCGGACCGGATCGAACCCTGGTCTATAGGGGCCAATTCGACGATTCCCGCCCCGGCTCGGGCAAGCCGGTCACCGGCCAGGATCTACGAAACGCCTTGGACGCCGTTCTGGAGGATCGTCCGGTCCCCGGACATCAGGTCCCTTCGATGGGTTGTTCCATCAAGTGGAAGCCCGGTAACCACCCCTCCTGAGAAGGGGTTTCCTACTCCTTTATCCGCTTCGGGACCGGCGCAGCCTTTTACGCCAGCGGAGAAATTCCTCCATCTCCTTTGGGGTGGGGTTTTGGTCACACCGACCGTAGGCCGTAGACAGGCGCCAATCCCGATAGGTCGGCTCGGGACGGGGAAGAAACGGCACCCTACGGAACCATCCGGGTGCGGCGGTGGCCCCTGCCAACCGAATCGCCTCCCCTGCCAACCCGGGATGACGGACAACCACCTTTAGGAAAACGATGACCATAACGGTCGGGAAGCCATGCTAAGAACCGACCGCTTCGTCAAGCTGAATCCGAGCGTACTCCCGACTCCGCTCAAGATGCCTCAGGAACTTGTATTTATCCATCTCGAATAGGGTTTCGTCCTCATCTACCCTACGGGCCAGCTTGTCCAGCTCCACAAAGAAGGCCAGCTGCCCCTCCTTCAGCAGGTCCCTAAGCTCGTTATCTTCGACCGCGTAGATCGAGATGCCGTCGGTTTCGAGTCGGACCTCGGCGGGATCAACGCCCATCCGGCGCAGGTAGTTCCAAGCCCGACTGATTCTTTGCAGAGAGAGGCCGCTTTCCTTCAGAGTTACCACCACCCGCAAGGTGACCAGATCCCGAAACGAATAGATCCGACGCCTGCCGGCCCGTCCAGCGGTGCGTTGAAGAGAGGGTTGAACCAGTCGAATCTTATCCCAATATCGAAGCTGTGAAGGAGTTGTGCCGGTCAGTCTGGAGGCATCTTCGGCAAAATATCCTTGCAACAAACCAGTTCTCCCTAGGGGTGGGCAGAAGACCCTAATAGGGATACTCCAGCCCTTATCTTGTAGTACCTACCCGCCCCGGGTGCTGCACCGTCTATCGCCAAGGTGGCTCGACTCTCATTGCCCAGTCGCGAGGTTCTCGAATGATACCCCGATGCGACGGTTCAGCGACTAAAAGGCCACCGAAAACGTTGCCCGCTGGGCAAAAAATCTCGTACCGGTTTACCCGGCACCCGGGTGGTCATCGAGAGGATACGAATCAGAGTGGCCGTTGACAAAAGCAGCAACCCGAAGCCCATCAACGCCAAGGCCGTATTAAAGGAAAAGGTGATCAACATGGTCAGCGCCCCGACGATCACCCCCAAGATAGAAAACCTTAGATACCATTGCGGTATACGGTTGAAGGTAGATGTGCGTTTGGTAAATTCGGGGTCGTCAGCTTCGAACTGGCGCTCAATCTCGTCCAGAATCTGCTGTTCCCGCTCATTCAAAGGCATCAAGCCCGCTCCGATTTGTGTCCAACCGGTTATCAGTATACGACAATCCAAACCCTTCGATGTCGGGCTCGGGCTCTTTATTTTTGGTAGCTAGCCTCCTCCCGGATGGCTTCGGTTATGCACCTGGTTCGACACGGCGAAGTGGAAAACCCTGATCAGCTGGTTTACGCCGACCTGAAGGGGTTCGGGTTGAGCCGGAAAGGGAGACTTCAGGCGGCTTGGGCGGGCAACCATCTGGCCGACCATCCGGTCCGGGCGGTGTACACCTCTCCGCTGGATCGCGCCCTTGAAACGGCCCGATCAATCGCCGTCCCCCATGGGCTCCGGCCCCTCATCTTGGAGGAACTGACCGAGTGGACCTTGTTGAGCCGATGGGCGGGTCGGCCCTGGGCGGACCTGGACGCCTACTATCCGGGCGAGCTGGACAACTACCTGAGCAACCCCATTCAGATGGACTTCGCGTCGGAGTCGTTGGCCGGCCTAGCCCGGCGGATGGCCGACGTGGTCAACCGATTGGCAGACCGCCATCCCGATCAAGATCTGGTGGTGGTGTCCCATCAGGACCCGATCCAAGCCGCCTACCTGTACCTACTCGGTTACTTCCTGGGCGAGCTTCATACCGATAAGCCGGATCATGGCGAGGTCATCAGCCTGGTTAGGAAGGGGACGGTTTGGAACCTGCTCGCCCGTATTGCCCCTCCCTTTTAGGCCCCGATACCCGGGTTATCGGGCTTCTGCAGCCGGGCGATCAGGTCCGAATCGGTATCAAAGGCCAAATCGGGTAGTCCATCCGGCGCGAACCAGCCGACATCGGAAGCGTCCGAACCGGCCTGGGGCTTCCCGCCGGTGATGGTCCCGGCAAACCAGACGCATACGCTCACCTTGGCGGGATCATGGAAGTTGGTGGCGACATACACGGGCGGTCCGATGGTGGCTACCAGGCCGGTCTCCTCCAGAAGTTCCCGAGCTGCGGCCGCTCTTATCTCCTCTCCATAGTCCACATAGCCGGCCGGGATGGACCATTTGCCGGGTTGGGTAGATTCGGGACCTCGCTCTACCAGCAAAATCCGGCCGGACCCGTCTTGCAACAACACCGCCGCCGCCAACTGGGGTGCCCGGAACTCAATTCGACCACAATCGAGACATACTCCCCGCTCCCTACCATAAACCCGGGTCCGCTCCAGCTTGGTGCCACAGGCCGGGCAATACACCGCCTCACCGGGCCAAACCTGCTCATTTTTCTGCCTCACTTGGCGACCATCGTACCTGGGAGGGTGCTAAAAAAGATGGGGATGCTTGGCCCGCAATTACATCTACCGGAGTTTCATTCCCTGCCGGCGGGCCAATTGGATATTTTTCAGCGCCCTCCTATCCGCTTCGTTTTGGCATCTCCGCGCGCCAAAATGGGTCCATGCCGACCCGGATAACCCTTACCGCTCTACTTGTCCTCCTGAGCGGCCTGCTCTGGGCCGGCCAGTTCCTGTTCGGCGGATCGCCTCGATCGGGCGGTGCCGCTTCGCTGACAGCTATCGGTTTGCTGACCCAGACCGGGGTGATCGTGGTGGCCCTGATCCTTTCCCCCGGCCTTTGGGTACGTCGAACCCTGGTGTTGGTAGGAGTGGGATGGGCCGGGATCGCTCTTACCATCCCGTTGAATCCGGCCTGGGTAGCGGCCTTGGTGTCCGGGGTGGCCGGGATCGGCCTGGCCTGGACAAAAGGAATGGACGAATGGTTCTACTCGGTCAAGCCCGACCGAGTTCCCCCCCAAGCCACCATCCTCGCCCTCGGCCTGGTATGGCTTCCTGGCCTGGTCGGAATGCTGGGGATGCCGGATTTGGGCCGGGGTGGATGGGTTCTGGGTGGTGCCGGATTGGTCTGGGGATGGGCTTACGCCCGCACCCTCCGTGGTGCCCTATGGACCATCCGATTAGGGCTGTTACCCCTCGGGATATTGGCGGCGATCGGCCTAAACCCCTGGGCGGCGACGGGGTTGTTTGGTTATGTCGGGCTTCTTACCTATCTGTCCTGGACATCCGACGCCCGGCTTTCCGTCGAAAGACCCCCACCCCGGGTGGTAAAGGCCTTATCGGTATTACCGGAGGTCACTCCGCCCGATCTGCTACGGCAGGCCGGATACAGCCGGACGGGACGCCCGTTGAAAGACCCGGACTGAGGGAAACTTTTGTTGCGCCTGCGCCTTACCTTTGTCATACCGGTCGTTCTGGCCGGGCTGATCGGCGGGTTTATCGGCCGTACCGTCGCCCAGGTCGGTTGCCATGAAGCCGCTTGTAACGCACTGACCGTCCCGTTGGTTATGTTGGCTTCCGGCCTGGTGGCCGCTACCGGAGTGGGCATTGTGGTGGTTCTGGCGGACCGATCCCTGCGGGAGTGGCACGCCGAAAACCGCCCCCCACCCTCCTCACCGAACGGGGACTCCGACGATGACCGAACCGATCGTTAACCGGAAGGATCAATCCCGTCTTCTATGGGATATCGGGTTGGTAGGGACGGTAATAGGCGGGGCGGCCACCTTCCTCATGGGCCTGATAACCCTGGGTATGGGTGCGGTGACCGGGCGGGTTTCGCTGTTCCTCGGGCTGGTACTGGGCCTCACCACCTCCATAACCATGGTCTGCCTGGTTATAACCTTGATTGGAATCAAAGCCCGCCGCCCTCGAACCCAGGACCTACCCCCCTCCGATTAAGGCTTTCGGGATGAACCTAGTGGTTCAGGATGTACCGGGGCCGAAGATCAGGGCCACGTTGTGCCCGCCGAACCCGAAGGAGTTGGTCATGGCGTGTTCCACCTCCACAGCCCGAGGTTGGTTGGGCACGTAGTCGAGATCGCACTCGGGATCGGGCGTGGTGTAGTTGATGGTGGGCGGCACCATTCCATGGTTGATGGCCAGGATGCAAAAGATCGACTCGATCGCCCCGGCCCCGCCCATCAGATGGCCGGTCATCGACTTGGTTGACGACACCGGCACCCGGCTCGCCACCTTCTCGCCCAGCGCCTGCTTGATGGCCTGGGTCTCGGTTACATCGTTGGCCTTGGTCGAGGTGCCGTGGGCGTTGATGTAGCTCAGCTGCTCCGGTTTCAGTCCGGCCGAATCCAGGGCCGCTTCCATAGCCCGGGCGGCACCTTCCCCGCCGGGTCGGGGCAAGGTGACGTGGTAGGCATCGGAGGTCATCCCATAGCCCATCACTTCGGCGTAGATAGTGGCACTTCGGTCTAAGGCTCGGCCACGCTCCTCCAGTATCAGGGAAACGCCCCCCTCCGACATGACAAAGCCGTCCCGATCGGCATCAAAGGGGCGGGAAGCGCCGGACGGATCGTCGTTGCGGGTGCTGAGTGCCTTGCTGCTGTTGAAGGATCCGATCCCGAATTCGCAGATGGTGGACTCGGCCCCACCGGCCAACATCACATCCGCCGCCCCTCGCCGAATTATCTCGGCGGCATCACCGATAGCGTTGGCCGAGGCCGCGCAGGCGGTCACCACACAGGTCACCGGCCCCAGCATGTTGAATCGGATGGAAGCCACCCCGGCCGCCTCGTTGGGAATAATCATGGTGACCGCCAGGGGGCTGATCCGGGAGGCACCCCGATCCAGCATCACCCGGATGTGATTGTCGAATGACAGCATCCCGCCCAGGCCGGACCCAACTATTACACCGGCCCGTTCGGCACCGGTTTCGTCCGCTACAAAGTCGAGCTTGGCATCGTCCATGGCCTGCTGGGCGGAAGCGACAAAAAGCTGCGCCGAGCGGTCCAGTCGGCGGGCTTCCCTTTTCGGGATAAACCACTCCGGGTCCCAGCCTTTGACCTCACCGGCAAACCTGGTCTGCACTCCCGAAGGGTCGAACTGGGTGATCGGTCCGATACCCGACCGGCCCGCCAAGGCCGCCTGCCAGGTTTCTTCGACCGTGTGGCCGAGCGGGGTAATGGCACCCATGCCGGTAACCACTACCCGCCGGGAACTCCCTCCCATCTCTTCTTGCTTTCCTGTTCAGAGCCTTAAGAGATTCTCAGGACAGCTTCTGGACCACCATATCGATCGCCTCGCCGACCGAGTGGATATTCTCCGCCTCCTCGTCCGGGATCTTGACCCCGAACTCATCTTCCAACGCCATCAGCAGCTCGACTACTCCCAGCGAGTCCACCTCTAAATCCTCTTCGAAGGTGGCCTCATCGGTGATCTTGTCGGCGTCCAACCCGAGCTCGTCCACCAGCAGGTCCCGCATCTTGGTCTGAACTTGGGAGCGATCCATGTTTGTTTTCTCCTTGGGTTTTTTAATTTTCCTAGGTCTCGAAATCAGAGGGTTAACCCGCCGTCGACGACCAATACCTGCCCCGTTATATAGGAGGCATCGTCCGAAGCCAGGAACGCCACCGCCGCAGCAATCTCCTCGGGCCGGCCCAGCCGACCCAAACTGGTTTGAGAGCGTACCTGCTCCACCACCGTATCCGAAAGGTCGGCGACCAGCTCTGTCCGGACAAAGCCGGGAGCGATTGCGTTAACCGTGATGCTCCGAGAGCCCACTTCTTTTGAAAGGGATTTACAGAAAGCGATAATCCCCGCCTTGGATGCAGCATAATTGGTTTGGCCCGGATTTCCCGCCAAGCCTGCTACCGATGATATGGAGATTATCCGGCCCCACTTGGCCTTGAGCATGCCCCGCAAGGCCGCCTTGCTGCACAGGTAGACCGACTTCAGGTTGATGTCGAGCAGCCTATCCCAGGTTTCTTCCTCCATGCGAAGCAGCAGGCTGTCGTCGGTTGTGCCGGCGTTGTTGACCAGGATGGTGGGGCTTCCGAGGCGTGCTTCCACCTCCGAGAAAAGACGGGCGACATCTTCCGACCGGCTTACATCGGCTTGGAAAGCGGCGGCCTTACCACCCGATTTTCTGATCGCCTCCACCAGCTTTTGGGCCGGTTCCGAGCGACTCCGATAGTTAACCGCCACCGGGTAACCCCGGTCGGCCAGGGTCCGAGATATGGCACCCCCGATCCCTCGGGAACCCCCGGTCACCAGGACTACCCGACTCATTGGATATCCAACCGTCCGAACGATTCGAAGTTGGCCGCCAGCAGGTCCCACACGGATTGGTCGGTTTCCGGTAGCTGATCATCGACCTCGGCGATCGGGGTCACCCGCGCCCCGAAACGCACCGCCGCCGCCGCCCAGGTTAAGCCCCCGCCGAAGGCGGCGAAGACCAGGTTGGCCCGGGACGGAACCCGCTCCGCCTCAATGGCTTCGGTCAGCGCAATCGGGATGGTGGCGGCACTGGTATTGCCGTAGGCATGGATGTTCAGGAAAACCTGGGAATGATCCAGCTTGAGCCGCCGCGAGGTGGCCCCAATGATTCGTTGGTTGGCCTGGTGCGGGATGAGCAGATCAATATCGTCTATACCCCATCCGGCCTGCCCGACCACCGTTTCGGAGGCGTCCGCCATGGCCGTAACCGCCAGTCGGAACACATCCGAACCCTCCATCCTGATCCGAGGGGCGGTCAGCGTAGAACCCGGCCGAACCGTGCCGTCTCCGTTCACGCAGAGCAGGTCGGCCAGGGTGCCGTCCACCCCCAATACGGAACTCAATACCCCTGCTTCCTGATCGGTAGGTTGCAGAACCACCGCACCGGCACCGTCGCCGAAGAGAATGCAGGTGGTGCGGTCCGTGTAGTCAAGAACCCAGCTGAGCCTCTCCACTCCGATCAATAGCACCGTATCCACCGCTCCGGAACGCACCAGGGCGTCAGCGGTTACATAGGAATAGACGAATCCGGAGCAGTTGGCGTTGAGGTCCATGGCACCGGCGTTTTTTGCACCCAGTTTGGCCTGCACATAGGAAGCGGAGGCCGGGATGATCGACTCCGGGGTGCAGGTGGCGTTGACGATCAGGTCGATCTGGCCCATTTCGATTCCGGCTGCGGCTACCGCCCGGCGGGCCGCCAATTCGGCCAGATCGCTGGCGGCCACATGGGAGATGCGCCGCTCCTTTATCCCGCTTCGGGTGGTTATCCATTCGTCGCTGGTTTCGACAATCTGTTCGAGGTCGGCGTTGCTGAGAACCGTGGGGGGCAGGGCCTTACCCCAACCGGTTATCTCGGCATACCTCATGGTCTTATCTCCTCAAAAGGCCGGCGCGGATGCTTCCGGCAGTGTTTCGTATTTTCGCGGTATCGGGGGAGACAAATCCCACCCGCAAGGCCGGACGGAGGAAACCCCGCATCCGAAACTTTAGCCATATCCAAATCCTTCCCTCCCTAGCCGAGTCTGGCGGCCACGGCTTCGGCCTCTGCAACGGTGGAAACAACCATCACCCGGCATCCTTTGACCGCCCGCCTGGCCAAACCGGCCGTAACGTCTCCCGGCCCCACGTGCACGAAGGTGTCCACCCCGGCGGCGGCCATACCGGACAGAGACTCGCCGAACCGTACCGGAGCGGTGATCTGCTGCTCCAGTAGAGGCTTGATTCGGCCTGATCGCAAGGGTCTGGCGGTCACATTGCCCCAGACCGGAAAGTTGCCCTCCCCAAGATCTATCCCTTCCAAGGCGCTGCCCAACCGGGCTCGGGCAGGTTGCATCAGCGGAGTATGGAAGGCACCCGCCACCCCTAATCGGACCGCCCGACGGATTCCCAGTCCCCCGGCGTTGTCGATCAGCCAGTCGATGTCGGCCCGGGCACCGGCCAGAACCACCTGGCCCGGACCGTTGAGGTTGGCCACCCATAATGCCCCGCCCTCGGCCCGCCGGCCCGCCGCCACCTGTTCGGCGGCATCTTCTGCCACCCCCAGCAGGGCGGCCATACCCGAATCCTGGTCCTTGATGGCATCGGCCATGGCCCGGGCCCGCCGATCAACCAGATCGAGACCGACCTCGAAAGAAAACACCCCGGCGGCGGCCAAGGCGGTGTACTCCCCCAGCGAATGGCCGGCCGCGGCGGCCGGAGGATGGCCCAACCGATCGGACAGAACCTCCCAAAGCTGGAAGGCCAGGGCATAGAGGGCGGGCTGGGCGAACTCGGTGGCGGTGAGTTTCTCCTCCGGCCCTTCCAGACAGGTGTCCTTCAGTGACCACCCCAGTAGCCGATCCGCTACCTCTACCAGGCGGTCGGGAGAGCGGTCGAAGAGCTCTGCACCCATACCCACCCGCTGGCTCCCCTGGCCTGGAAACAAAACCGCATAGCTCACCTGCTTTAGACCACCCCTGGCGATTACCTGGTTACCGGTCCCCCGGGTTTACCGGTAACCGAGGTTCTAATCGGTGCGCATGTAACGATTCAGTACCATCCGTAGCGGACGAGGAACCATATCCGACACGGCGTTAATCAACTCGATCGCCAGATCAAGGGTCTGGCGATGCCCGTCCCAGTGCTCCTTTACCACCGCCATACCGGTTTCTTCGATAACGTTGCGTAGGGCCAACGACAGGATCAGAATGTCGTCGGTCTTGCCCAACACCGGCACAAAATCGGGGACGACATCAATCGGGGAAAGGGTGTAGGCCACCGCCGCCCCGAGAAATAACTTGGCTCGAACCGGCACCCGGGGATCCTTCGCCAACCGATAGGCCAGCCGGGCCAGGTTGGGGGCCAGGGTTATCCCCTCCCTTAGCAGCGTGCGGAGGCGCTCGTCTTTGATTTTCTTCTCAAAAAAGTTACTCACCACTCAAACTCTCCCAGGCGTATAGGCCGGCACCGATAACACCGGCGTCCTCTTGCAACTCGGCACAGACTATCGGGGTCTTCTCGCGGTGATCCGCACCTTCCAATGCCTCCCAAAACGACTGACGGGCGGCGTCAAGGAACAGGTCACCCACCCGGGATACGCCGCCCCCTACCACCACAATCTCGGGATCAAAGGCGGCCACCAGACCGGCCAGCCCCACACCCAGCCACCAGGCCATCTCTTCCAAAGATTCCAGTGCGTCCGGATCTCCCTCCATCGCCGCCGAAGTCAGGTGTTGCCCCCTAGGGGTTACCCCTTGGGCCATTTTGGCCACCAAACCCCCGGGGCGGGTGGCCACCAAATCCCGGGCCATCTGATCCAGTCGTCTACCCGAGGCAAACGTTTCCCAACATCCCCGCTGACCGCAGGTACAAAGGGGCCCGCCCACGTCCACCGGCATATGACCGACCTCGCCTGCGAACCCTCGCCCTCGATAAAGGCGGCCGTTGACCATCCAGGCACCACCTATGCCGGTTCCCAGGGTGATCATGCAGACATGCCGATAGCGGCGGGCCGCACCCACCCGGGCCTCAGCCAGACAGGAAACGTTGGTGTCGTTGTCAACCACCGTAGGAAGCCCGAGCTCTGCCTCGAATATGGAGCGAAACCGAACCTCCTGGCCTTCGACGTTTGGGCCCCAGATCAGAACGCCGTTGTCGGTATCGACCAAACCGGCCGCGCCGATCCCGACCGCCCTGATCCGAGGGACGAGCAGCGAATGCGCCACTTCCACCGGTATCGTCTCCATTTCGGCGGCGGTGGCGGGCCGAGGCATGGTCCGGTATTCAACTATTTCTCCCTCGGAGGTGACGTGGGCGAAGGCCATTTTGGTTCCGCCTAGATCAATCCCCAGGGTCAGGTCGTTTTTACTATCCATACGCTTCTCGTCGGTTAACCCCCAGATTACCTGCCCGTTGCACCCTTTAGGGCAAGGTACAAAAAGCTGGGCGGGAGATTTTCTTTAGGATGGTTAGGTGTCCTCTGTATCTTCCACCCGACTACGCAACCCCCGCAGAGCCATCCCCACTATCTGTTTTTCCGCCTGATTACGAAGGAACCCGGGGACATTGAAAGAGGGGACCACCCTCAGCATGTAGACCACCTCCGTCCCCTTTTTGATCTCATGGAACTCGTAGGACCCGTCGAGCTCCCTGATGTCCTGTCCCGGCTCGGCCGTCCAACGGATGGTCCGTGGAGGGTCATAGTCATAAAGAAGGGTCACCTTGATCTGTCGGATGATGGCGTCCATGACCAGCGTGGCACGGGCCGGCCGACCCTGATCATCCCGATCCAGAACCTCCACCTCCCTTACCCCGCCCACCCACTCGGGATAATCCTCAACATTGGCAGCCACCTCGAAACAGCGGTCGGGCGAGGAGCGGACTTCGATAGTTTGGAGGGTCGATTCGGACAACAACTTACCTGCCCTTCCGCCACCGATAGTAGCACCGAGGAACCCTATTTATGTTGCACTGCCCGAGCCGTGGCCCGAAAATACCCCACGTTCCGGCATAAGGTTTTTCCCACCCGCCAAGTAGTGGCCTGCGGCTGATGGATATCCCCGAAATAGTGGAACCGAGGCCGATGGGTAAGCAGATATTCGAGAACCGCCTGCGATGACCTTTCCGTCCGGCCGGTCACCACATCCCGATGAAGCGGCCCCACAGAAGGTGCCACATGGGTACAAAGAATGTCCACCTCACCTAAACCGGCCAGTTTTTCGGCCATTACCTCATGGGGTTCTTCCCCCTTGGCCCGAGCCGGTGTCGGCACCCCACCCCCGGCAAACCCGACCGAGTAGCCCTCGATCTCAACCACCCGGCCATCCGCCATTACCACTACATCTACATCCGACAGGGCCTCCCCCATCTCCCCCGGCCAATCAACATTGCCGTGGATCAAGTAGGTTCTTCCCTCTCGGGACAAGGCTCGCCTAGCTCCCTGATACTGCCTTCGCACCTCGGATCGGATGCGTTCTGCCATTTCCCTCTCCCGTCCCTGCTGAACCCGCCGCCACAAAAGCCGGTTGGCCGACCAGTCTCCCCGCCTACGGTTCCGGGTGAACTCCTGGGCAAATTTCCGACCGTAAACATCGGCCGCAATTCCCTCCCCGGTGCGGTAATCGACATAGTTGATCAAATCCCCCAAGACCAACAACGGCTGTTGACTACGGCCCACCCGAGCCAACTCGGTAAAGGCCCCATGAACATCGCTGACTATCAACATGGGGACTTCAGTCTCCGGGCACCGGGATGATAGTTGTCCTTATCAGGATGGTCGGGGTGGAAGGATATGTCGGTTGGTCGACCATGTATCTCTATGATACGACCCATGGATACAGCGATTAATCGAATCAGCAGACGGATCACCCAGGAGCGATCCCAGGGTGGATCGCAGGCCATGCTTTATGCCACCGGGCTTTCCTCGGACGATATGGCCAAGGCCCAGGTCGGTATCGCCTCTATGTGGTACGAGGGCAACAGCTGCAATATGCATCTGAACGATCTGGCCGCCCGGACCAAGTCGGGGGTGACCGAAGCGGGTTTGGTGGGTTTGCGGTTCAACACCATCGGTGTCTCGGACGGGATGTCGATGGGAACCGACGGAATGTCTTTTTCGCTCCAATCCCGCGACCTGATCGCCGATTCCATCGAGACGGTTATGAGCGCCCAGTGGTATGACGCCAACATATCGATTCCAGGATGCGACAAGAACATGCCCGGGGCGGTGATGGCCATGGCCCGGCTCAACCGTCCGGCGCTGATGATCTACGGCGGCACCATTCAGGCCGGAACCGACCGACATGGTAACCCGATTGACATCGTTTCGGCCTTCCAGTCCTACGGCGAGTCGTTGGCCGGGCGGCTGAGCGAGGATGATCGGCTGGACGTGGTTCGCAATGCCTGCCCCGGTGCCGGTGCCTGCGGGGGTATGTATACGGCCAACACCATGGCGGTGGCCATCGAGGCGCTGGGAATGAGCCTGCCCTACAGCTCCTCCACCCCGGCGATTGATCCGGCCAAGGCAGACGAGTGTCGGGCGGCCGGAAGCGCCATCCGACGCCTGCTGGAGGAGAACATCCGGCCCACCGACATTATGACCCGAGCGGCTTTCGAGAACGCCATGGTCATCACCATGGTCCTGGGAGGCTCGACCAACGCCGTGCTCCACCTGATGGCCATCGCCCACTCGGCGGGGGTGGATCTGGAAATGGAGGACTTCCAGGCGGTCAGCGACCGTACCCCCTATCTGGGAGACCTCAAGCCCTCCGGGCAATACGTAATGTCCGACCTACACGCAGTGGGTGGAACGCCGGCCGTCCTCAAGATGCTGTTGGAAAGGGAGGCAATCGACGGCGACTGCCTGACCGTAACCGGCCGAACCCTGGCCGAAAACCTGGCCGATTTGCCCGGTCTGGCCGAGGGACAGACGGTTATCGCCCCCTGGGATAAACCGGTCAAGGATTCCGGCCACATCCAAATCCTCAGAGGAAACCTGGCACCGGAGGCGGCGGTGGCCAAGATAACCGGCAAGGAAGGACTGGCCTTCACCGGAACCGCTCTCCCCTATGACAGCGAGGAGGAAATGCTGTCCGCTTTGGAGAGGGGCGAGATCGGACCGGGTTCGGTGATCGTTATCCGCTACGAAGGCCCTAAGGGAGGCCCCGGGATGCCGGAGATGCTCACCCCTACCTCGGCGATCATGGGGGCGGGCCTGGGCCAGGAGGTAGCCCTGATAACCGACGGGCGCTTCTCCGGCGGATCGCACGGCTTCATCATGGGTCACGTTTGTCCTGAGGCGCAGGAAGGCGGGCCTATTGCACTGGTAGAGGCCGGGGATCGCATCGCCATAGACGCCGTAGCCCGCACCATCAGGCTGGATATCTCCGATCAGGAGCTGGCCCGGCGGAGGGAAGCCTGGTCACCCCCTCCACTCAAGGCGACCCGAGGCACCCTCGCCAAGTACATTCGGACGGTTTCTTCGGCCAGTACCGGGTGCGTTACCGACGCCTGATACGGGTAATAAGAATGAGGCAGCTGGGGAACCTCTTGATCCTGGGAGGCGCGCTGGTCATCCTGATCGGATTGGCCGCCCGGTTGGGAGTGCTTTCCTGGTTCGGGAACCTACCCGGCGATATCCGAAGGGAGGGGGAACGATCTGCCCTCTTCATCCCCCTGACCTCCATGCTAGTGGTAAGCCTGCTGTTAACCCTTTTGGTCAACCTACTGGGGCGATTCTTTCGTAACCAGGTCCCGTGATTACTAATGGGGGGCTGAAAGTCGGGGATGGGTTGGCCCCCGGCTTTCTTATAACCGGGATTTCGTTTCCTATCTGCGGGCCAACGGGATATTTTTTCAGCACCCTCCTCAAGCCCAATCGACCAGAGCCTCGCTCTTTAGCCCCAGTGCGCCCGCGGCTTGGGCACCGGCCAGCACCTTACCATCGCTGGACACCACCACCGTCGAGGGACCCAGTTCCCGGGCTAAGTCGATAATCTCGTCGTCCGCCTCCCGACCCTCAAAGGTAAACCTGACCTCCACCCCGGTCTGCAACCTATAGGCACTTCGGTCGGAACTTACATTGGAGTCCCAGATCACCGTAACCCAGGGGACCATTCTGGCTCTTACCCAAAACGTGGAGAGATCACCATGCAGACGATCACGACTCTCGGGTTGCCAGAACCGATCGGGCCAAACCTCCGGCGGATACATCTTGGCCGTGACGTTATACCCGTCCACCAGCAGGTTGAATGGAGTCCCCAAATTGATCAGCCACTCCATCGCCTCTCGGCTGTCCGGCGAAACGCCATCCGGCAGAACCAGGGGCTGGTGGATGACGGCAGGCGGTTCCGGGGCGGAGGGACGAGTCCCGGTGAAGAGCCTCCTAACCACCTCATCCAGGTGTTGGGCCGCTTCCACCTCGTCCAGCTCCGCCCAGATGTTGGGAAGGGCGGAGGGGGTAGGAGGGCTGCGGTCGATCTTTCTTTCCTGTTCCAGATCGGCCCGAGTTTCGTCCCGCTGTCGGCGTACCTCCTCCAATTCGGCGGCTTGATCGGCCAGTTCCCGTTTCAGATGGCGAATTTCGATCGCTTGTTGATCCCGTTCCTGTACCAGCTCAGACGGTAGGTTTTCCCTGGCCTCCTCCCAGGCCTGCTCCACCCTTTTGTCCGCTTGAGCCTCTGCCTTATCCGCCCTACTGCGCGCCTTCCTTTCCCCCCTCATCAACTTCTTTCGCTCCCCGACCAGCTTCTTGTTCTCTGCCTCAAGAACCCGGATGCGGTCGGTTTGGTCGGCGTCTCTCAGATCACGGCGAATGTCCTCTACCCGCTGCTCCCACCCTTCCGGACGCAGGATAAAGTAGGCCGCCACCTGCTCGTATGGGTCGTCATCGTCCGTAGAGCCCTCAAAGTCCTCTGCCACCAGATCGCGAAACCACTCGTTCTGATCGACATACTCCTTGAGCACCTTGAAGCGCGGCGGCGGCAACCCCAGTCCGGTGTGGGCGTTGACCTTTCTCAAGACACCCGGCCTATCCGGCCCATCCATTTCCCGCAGGGTTTGGCGGGCGATTTCGATCATCCGGTTGTAGAGCTGTTCCTCACGATTTTGCACACCCCTAATCTAAAGCCTCGGAACCGGATCGCACCACTTTCCGGCTAATCGGTTGACAATCGGGTACCGATGCTTCATAATTCAGGATCTGATGAAGGGAATTCGCCTCGTACTAATCCTTATGTAGCGCACCGTCGCCCCGCGACGTGTGCGCAGAACCCTCCGGTTTCGGAGGGTTTTTGTATGGGGTACCCAACCGAACCGGCCAAGATAAAACAAGGGAAACGGAACAGGCATGATCACCGGCGCAGAAGTACTTATCAAAGCACTCGAATACCAGGAAGTTGACACCGCCTTCGGCATTCCGGGCGGGGCCATTCTCCCCGCCTACGACCCGCTGCTCGACGCCGGTTTCCGTCATATCCTGGCCCGCCACGAACAAGGGGCCGGCCACATGGCAGAGGGCTACGCCTGGGCGACCGGAAAAGTGGGCGTGGCCATCGCCACCTCCGGTCCCGGTGCCACCAACCTGGTCACCCCCTTGGCGGACGCCCTGATGGACTCGGTGCCGATGGTGGCCATCACCGGGCAGGTACCCACCTACGCGGTGGGTAACGACGCCTTCCAGGAGGCCCACACCACCGGCATCACCATGCCCGCCACCAAGCACAACTACTTCGTAACCCACGTCGAAGAAATCGCCCAGACCATCGCCGAGGCCTTCCATCTGGCCTCCACCGGACGACCCGGGCCGGTGCTGGTCGATATCCCCAAGGACGTTCTCAACGATCGGGTGAGGTGGCGGGATCCGGAACCGGTGGCCCTGCCTGGTTACAAACCCACCGTTTCCCCCCATCCTCGGCGCATCCGGGAAGCCATCCGGCTGATCGAAAACGCCGAACGCCCCATCCTTTATGTGGGCGGCGGAATCATCAAGGCCGAGGCGGGAACAGCCCTGACCGCCTTCACCGACCTGACCAACATGCCGGTTATCACCACCCTGATGGGTAGAGGTGCGGTCTCCGATCACCATCCCAACGTCTTGGGGATGCCGGGTATGCACGGCCTCTACGCGGCCACGACCGCCATCCAAAAGGCCGATCTGCTGGTGGCAATCGGGGTACGATTCGACGACCGGGTCACCGGAGACCCGGATGCATTCGCCCCGTTCGCCAAAGTAATCCACGCCGATATCGACCCGGCCGAAATCGGAAAGGTAAGGGTCCCCGAGGTCCCGATCGTGGGTGATGCCCGCCTGATCCTGGAGGCATTGATCGAGGTATGGGCCGATAAACCACGTCCTAAGCTGGAAAAATGGTGGACGACCATCAAAAATTGGCAGGAACGCTACCCGCTCCATTTCGACCAGCAACCAGACGGCACTCTGAAACCCCAGTATGTGATCAGCCGCCTGCGGGACCAGGCCCACCCCGAAGCCGTTCTCGTATCGGGGGTGGGACAGCACCAGATGTGGGCCTCACAGTATTGGCGCTTTGATCATCCCCGGCAATGGATCAACTCGGGTGGGTTGGGAACCATGGGCTTCGCCGTGCCGGCGGCTATTGGGGCCAAAGCGGGCAAGCCGGACCATCAGGTTATCGCCGTGGACGGTGACGGATGCTTCCAGATGACCTTCCAAGAGCTGATCACCGCCGCCTACGAGCAGATCCCGATCAAGGTTGCCCTGTTCAACAACGCTGCCCACGGGATGGTCCGCCAATGGCAGCGGTTGTTCTACAACGAACGTTTCTCGGGATCCGACCTGGGTAGGCAGCTGCCCGACTATCCGAAACTGGCCGAATCGTTGGGATGCGCCGGATTGCAGGCCACCCGTGCAGAAGATGTTGACGACGTGGTCTCAACCATGCTGTCCATCGACGACCGACCGGTGGTGGCCGAGTTCGTGGTAGACCGCGACGAGATGGTGTTCCCCATGGTTCCGGCCGGCGGGTCCAACGACATCGTTCTGAACGGACCGGAGGATCTATGACCGAACAACAGGTACTCAGCGTGCTGGTAGAGGACAAGCCCGGTGTCCTGGCCCGGATTTCCTCCCTTTTCGCCCGGCGGGGATTCAACATCCACTCCCTGGCGGTGGGGCCGACCGCCGAGCCGGGGTTGTCGAGGATGACCATCGTGGTGGAGGCACCCAAGTTGGAGCAGGTCAAGAAGCAGCTTCACAAGCTGGTCAACGTGGTGAAGATCACCGAACTCGATGACCGGTCTTCCATCGAGCGGGAGATCATGCTGGTACGGGTCCGGGCCACCGCCAAGCAGCGCTCCGAGGTGCTCCAGCTGGCTACGGTCTTCAAGGGAACGCCGGTGGATGTCGGGGTCGATTCGATCACCTTTATGGTGACCGGAACCCCTACCAAGCTGAACGACCTGCTGGAGCTGATCCGTCCCTTCGGTCTAATGGACCTGGTCAAGTCGGGCCGGATCGCCATGCGACGGGAACCAAAGGCCCGTAAGCTGAGGGCGGTGGGATGATGTCGAACCTCGGCCAAACCCTCTTCTCCAACCGTAACTCGACCCAAGAAAGGTTCATATGGCGGTGATCTTTTACGACGACGATGCCGACCCCCGGCTCGTCTCGGAACGCAAGGTGGCGGTCATCGGCTACGGCTCTCAAGGCCACGCCCACGCCCTTAACCTCCGCGAATCAGGCGTGGAGGTCCGGGTCGGACTGAGGGAATCCTCCTCCAGTCGGGCCGATGCCGAAGGGGAGGGACTGGCGGTCGGAACGGTGAAGGAGGTCTCGGATTGGGCCGATGTGGTGATGATGCTGGTCCCCGACCAATACATGGCCGATCTGTACTCCGCAGAGGTAGCCCCCAACCTGAACCAGGGCGACGCCCTGCTGTTCGCGCACGGATTCAATATCCACTTCGGGGAGATCAAACCCCAACCGGGCCTGGACGTTCTCATGGTGGCCCCCAAAGGACCAGGCCACCTGGTGCGCCGCACCTACACGGAAGGGTCCGGGGTGCCCTGCCTGTTGGCCGTCAGCCAGGACGCCACCGGTAACGCCCGCTCCCTCGGTCTGGCCTATGCCTGGGCGATCGGAGGAACCCGGGCCGGTGTGCTGGAGACCACCTTCCGTGAGGAAACCGAGACCGACCTGTTCGGCGAGCAGGTAATCCTCTGTGGCGGGCTTTCTGAGCTGGTCAAAGCCTCCTTCGAGACCCTGGTCGAAGCCGGTTACGCCCCGGAGTCGGCCTATTTCGAAACCCTCCATGAGCTGAAGCTGATAGTGGATCTGATGTACGAAGGGGGCCTCACCTGGATGCGCTACTCCATCTCCGACACCGCCGAATGGGGGGATTACAACACCGGCCCTCGCATCATCACCGACCAGACCCGCCAGGTCATGCAGGAGGTGCTGGACGATATCCGTTCCGGAAGATTTGCCCGCCGATGGATGGACGAAGCCCGGGCCGGAGCACCCCGACTCCTCGACCGACGGGCTCAGGAGCGCAGCCATCAGGTGGAACAGGTCGGGGCCGAGCTTCGAAACCTGATGCCCTTCCTGGTTCCCAAATCCCCTGATAGTTGATGATATCCGCCGTTCTCCTAACTGCCGGCCCTGATCCTTCAGGGCACCTGGGGCTATCCGGCCTCCGCGACCTGCCCTAGGTCGTGGAGGCATCCTCCCAACCGGTAAGCCCAGCCACCCCAAAAACTGCCCCGGAGTAGATAAGCCATGCCCCAGGACCAACTGATCATCTTCGATACCACCCTCCGAGACGGGGAACAAGCCCCCGGTATCGCCCTGACACCCGACGAAAAGCTCACCATCGCCCGCCAGCTCGCCAAGCTGAAGGTGGACGTAATCGAGGCCGGCTTTGCGGCCGCCTCCGATGGCGACTTCTACGGGGTCGCCCAGATAGCCAAGCTGGTAAAAGGCCCGGTGATCGCCTCCCTGTCACGCTGTACACCGGACGACATCGACCGGGCCTACGACGCGGTTCGTCACGCCGAACGCCATCGCATCCACGTCTTCCAGAGCACCTCCAAGATCCACATGGAGCGAATGCTTCGCAAGACACCGGAAGAGGTGATGCGCTCGATCGTCGAGTCGGTTCGGCGGGCACGTAGCTACACGGACGACGTAGAGTTCTCCCCGCAAGATGCCACCCGCTCCGACCCGGATTTCATGATCGCCACCTGCCGGGCGGCCGTTCGGGAGGGCGCTACCACCATCAACATTCCCGACACGGTCGGCTTCGCCACTCCCCAGGATTATGTCGAGCTGCTGAAAAGGGTTTACGACGAGGTGCTGGAGGGGAGGGACGACGTGATCATATCCACCCATTGTCACAACGACCTGGGCCTGGCGGTGGCCAACTCGTTGACGGCTATCCACGCCGGTGCCCGTCAGATCGAAGGGGCTATCAACGGGATCGGCGAACGGGCCGGCAACACCTCCACCGAGGAGGTGATCATGGCTGTGGCCACCCGACAAGACCATTATCAGGTGGAGGTGGGGGCCAATACCGCCGAAATCGTACCAACCAGCCGGTTGGTTTCCCGCCTCACCGGCTATCCCATCCAGTTCAACAAGGCGGTGGTAGGTCGCAACGCCTTCGCCCATGAATCCGGTATCCATCAGCACGGTGTGCTGCGTGACCGACAAACCTACGAGATCATGGATCCCGAGTCGGTGGGGGCGACCAGCCAGATCGTGCTGGGCAAGCATTCGGGGCGGGCCGGTTTCGCGGATGCCTTGAACAAGCTCGACATCGTTTTAGAAGAAGACCAGTTCAATCAGGCCTTCCAAGCCTTTAAGGAGATGGCCGACCGGAAGGTGGAAATAAACGAGCGGGAGCTGGCCGCCATCGTCCGGCACGGATCGACCGCCGACCACGAAACCATCCGGATGGTTTCCATGCGGGTGAGCGGCGGAACCGGGGTGATGCCCACCGCCACCGTCGAGGTAACCCGAGGGCCACGATCGGCGGTGGAGGAATACACCGGCACCGGTGACGGGATGGTGGACGCCACCTTCGACGCCCTCAAGCAGGCGGCGGGCCTTGAACCCCATCTGTTGGATTACCTGGTGGTGCCGGTAACGGACGGAGCGGACGCCATGGCCGAGGTGAACGTGGTCATCCAGGTGAACGGCTTGACGAGAAGCGGGCGGGCTATTTCCACCGACGTGGTGGAGGGTTCCGGTCTGGCTTTTGTCGAAGCCCTGAACCGGGTCATAGACGCCGGAACGGCCCGGCCGGTTAAATAGGTTACGGACAGGACGGTTGACCATGGACCAGCGGAATCACCGGGTGGCGATCATCGCCGGAGACGGGATCGGGCCCGAAGTCACCGACCAGGCGCTCAAGGCTATACATGCCGCCGGAGAAAAATGCGGCTTCCGTATCCATACCGAGCCATACGACCTGGGCGGTACCCGATACCTGGCCACCGGGGAGGTTTTGCCCGATTCGGTCGAAGAGGAGTTGGCCGGGTTCGACGCCATCCTGATCGGGGCGGTAGGGACACCGGAGGTTCCACCCGGCATCCTGGAAAGAGGTCTTCTCCTCCGGCTCCGCTTCGACTTCGAGCTGTATGTAAACCTGCGTCCGATCAAGTTGCTGCCCGGGGTTCCCACCCCGATCGCCGGGTTAACCCCCGACCGCTGCGACATGCTGGTGCTGAGAGAGAACACCGAAGGCCCCTATGTGGGCACCGGAGGGGTGCTCCGCAAAGGAACACCGGCCGAGGTGGCCACCCAGGAGTCTGTGAACACCCGCTTCGGGGTGGAGCGCATCGTCCGGTATGGGTTCGAGCAGGCGATGGGACGGCGGCTTCACCTGACCTTGTGTCATAAGACCAATGTCCTCATCTACGCCGGAGACCTCTGGGATCGCACGGTGGGCGAGCTTGCCGAGCAGTACCCCGACATCAAGGTGGAGTACGCCCATGTGGACGCTCTTTGTCTGCATATGGTCACCCAACCGGAACGCTTCGATGTGATCGTCACCGACAACCTGTTCGGCGACATCATCACCGACCTCGGAGCCGCGGTGCAGGGAGGGATGGGCCTGGCCGCCAGCGGCAACATCAACCCGGAACGCACCTACCCCTCCTTGTTCGAACCGGTGCACGGCTCGGCACCCGACATCGTGGGAAGGGGCTGGGCCAATCCGGCCGCGGCGGTCCTGTCGGCCGCCATGTGCCTCGACCATCTAGGAGAGGTCGAAGGAGCAACCCTCCTGGAAGAGGCGGTGGCCGGTGTGCTCCCCACCCTGAAGTCCATGGGCGGCCCCGACATGGGTGCCTCCACCGATCAGCTGGGAGACCGTATCGCCACGGCCGTTGCCGACAACGATTGATGGAGTTCGGGGAGGTACTGTCCAAAAGGCGGATGGTGCGCCACTACACCGAGCAACCGGTGAGCCGGGAGGCACTGAACCGGGTGGTGGAGGCGGGAAGACGGGCACCCAGCGCCGGTTTCTCCCAAGGCCAGGCTTTTGTGGTGGTAACCGACCGGACCGACCGACAAGCCATCGCCCGATTGTCCGACGAAGACCGCTATCTGGCGGCCGGGTTCGACCCTTGGATCAGCCAAGCACCCGCCCATATCGTCATATGCACCTCGGAGAAGGCCTACCGACTCCGTTACCAGGAGGCCGACAAATCATCCACCGGAGCAGAACCGAACTGGCCGGTCCCCTACTGGTGGGTGGACGCCGGTGCCGCCTTGCAAAACATTCTCCTCGCCGCAGTGGACGAAGGTTTGGCCGCCGGCTTCTTGGGTAGCCATGCCCTTCCCGGGCTGGCCGACCTCCTGGATATCCCCGCCGATTACCAACCGATCGGGCTGGTAACGGTCGGTCATCCCGCCCCCGATCGCCGCTCCTCCTCCCTGGACCGAGGGTGGCGGCCTAAAGAGGACGTCATCCACTGGAATCGTTGGCTTAGACCGGATCCTCCGTCTTGAGCCTCCCTGAGATCACCTCCACCACCAACCCCAGGGTCAAGCGGCTGGTGAGGCTGCGCAGCAGACGTCATCGAGAGGCCGAAGGGGTCTTCCTGATCGAAGGATTTCGGGAGCTGGCCCGAGCAGTCTTCGCCGGTGTCCGCCTTGCCGAGGTCTACGTGTGCGAGCAGCTGTTCATAGGCGAGAACGAACCGGACCTGATCCAACAGCTTGAGGAATCTGGTGCCAGGATTTATCGTCTGTCGGTCGACCCGTTGCGGAAGGTTGCCTATCGGGACCGTCCGGAAGGGCTCCTCGGGGTGGCACCTCAATTCGACACCGGGCTGGCATCCATCTCACCCTCATCCGACTCGCTGCTGTTGGTGGTGGAAGGGATCGAAAAACCCGGCAACCTAGGGACCATATTGCGTACTGCCGATGCCGCCGGGGTGGAGGCCGTTGTCGTGGCCGACCCGACCACCGACCCGTTCAACCCCAACGTGGTCCGGGCCTCCTTGGGATGTTTGTTCACGGTTCCCTTGGCCGTATCCACCTCACCCAAGGTGGTCCGATGGCTGGAGGAACACCAGGTACGGGTTATAGCCACCTCTCCGTCCGCTCCGGACAGCTACTGGGAGGCTGATTACTCGGGTTCGGTAGCAATTGTGGTGGGATCCGAACAATACGGTCTGGGCGAAATCTGGCTCGACGGGAACTTCCCGACCGTCTCCATCCCGATGAAAGGTTCGGCCGACTCGCTCAACGCCGCCATATCCTCATCCCTGGTCCTCTTCGAAGCCCTTCGGCAGCGGGCTCGAACTATGGGTTAGAAAGAGCGTCGTCGAAAAGTACCCAGACCCTGCCCACGACCCGGAATCAAAAGAATTGGTAATTCAGTTTGTTCCAATAGCCGTTCGGCAACAGAAACACTTCTCTAAAGCTTCCGCCATCGTATCTTCGATTTCTTCCATAATAATCATCGAGTCAAACTCATCAAAAACACGCTGGTTTTCAGGAGAGTTCGGATTTTCGATGCTCTGTACCATATGCTGGACTCCGCGAACCAGACAGGCTGTTTCGAGGGTCAAGATACCCAAGTCGATAGTCATTTTTGTCCTTTCGGTTTACGAGCCCTTGTAACCAGCACCCCTGCCACTCGACCACAGATCGAGCAGGTCGTAAGCGATATACCAGTGTCGGTTACGACCGGGACCGTCACTCGGTACGTCGATCGGCGACAGCACGCCGCGGTCGGCCAGTGTAGCCAGCGCGGCTCGGGCGCTTCGTTCGCTGATTGCAAGTAATCCGGCCACGTCTCCGGCACTGAGTAGCGGATGTGCGGGGAGGTGGGGGAACAAGGCGCGGGCACTATGGTCGGTACGGAGCCCGCTGAGGGCATCCAGAGGGAAACTTTCATAGGGTGCGACCGAGAGCAGATGGTCTTATAAGAAGATCGGCGTCACACAGATCGCTGCGAGGGTAGTACCGCCTTCACCTGTGCCAACAAACAGATGATAGGACGGGATCGTATAATGAACCAGACAACCGAAGGATATGGGATTCGTCTGACTATCCATAAGAAGATTGTATTGGAGGTGGTCGGTCGACAAAGATGGAACCCGCACCCGAGGATTACCGTACTACGACGCCGCCATTTCGCCTACGAAGAACGCCTGGCGGTGGACGGTTTTGTCGCCGATGGACTACTGAACCGTAACTCCGACACAGGGGAACTGTCTTTGACCAAGAGCGGGGAAACCGCACTACTCGCAGACGCCGCCGACACGGTCATTAACGCCGACACCTACTTCGCCGAACACCTGCTGGCCCGCCGCAGGGCGTTAGACACCCTGATCAATTACGGGGCCGATTCGACTTCTCGCCGAATGTTGATCGGGTTAGCCGCCGAGGGTCGCCAGGAGGTCCTATATATGTTTGCCGAGCGAGTAGCTAACGGGGAACAGCTTTCCCCTCCCCGCCACTACTGGACCAGCCTTGTCAAAAGGAGGAGTATTCCGCCGGAGGTGGTGGACATGCTGGCAGGGGACGACTAACCCCTTACGTACCAGCCGGTGCAGACCTTACGTACCAGCCGGTGCAGACCTTGCATGGCAGCGAATGCTTTACCAAGCGTTACGGAACCACCTCGCCCGGCGCGGGTTTAACTGTTCCCTATATTGCACGGATGGGTGTGACACTTCTCCCATCCTGAGGGCCTAAACTTCTTCCCATGATCGCCGAACCGACTTGGACCCTGGGAATCGAGGAGGAATACCTCCTGGTCGAAAAAGAAACCGGTGCCTTGGTGGTGAACCCGCCCGAAGGCCTGATCGAAAAGGTTAAGGCGTTGCGGCACGGCCTGGTCAGCCCAGAGCTGTTTCGCTGCCAGATCGAGATCGGGACACCGGTATGCACGGATCTTAAAGACCTTCGAGCCCAGATAGGCCTCCTACGCATCGCCGTGTCGGAAGCATCCGAACATTACGGTCTGGCACCTATTGCCGCCTCCACCCACCCCTTTACCCGCTGGGAGACCCAACAGGTAACCGACGGCGACCGCTACCGGCAGCTGGCCGACGACCTCCAAGGCACCGCCCGGCAGCTGGTCATCTCCGGACTACACGTTCACGTAGGTATTGAAGACCCGGACCTTCGGATCGATCTGATGGGGCAGATCTCCTACTTCATGCCCCATCTGTTGGCCCTTTCGGCTTCCTCCCCGTTCTGGCAGGGTATGGACACCGGTCTGAAAAGCTACCGTACGGTCATTTTCGGTGCCATACCGCGCACCGGCCTGCCGGAAAGGTTCGAATCTTGGGCCGAATACGAACGCCATGTTCAGGTGCTTATCGACGGCGGGATCATTGAGGACGCCTCGAAGATCTGGTGGGATGTCCGCCCTTCGAACCGATATCCAACCCTGGAAATGAGGATCACCGACCTGCCCACCAAGATGGAGGACTCCATAACCCTGGCCGCCCTGTACGTCTGCCTTTTAAGGATGCTGTGGAGGTTGCGGATGGAAAACCAGCGCTGGCGAAGTTATGCCAACTTCCTGATCGCCGAGAACCTCTGGCGGGCGCAACGCTACGGAATCTCCGACCGTCTGATCGATTTCGGAAAAGGAACCCTGGTGCCGTTTGACGAGCTGGCCGAGGAGATGATCGAGCTGATCAGACCCGACGCCGAAGCCCTGGACTGTGTGAAGGAAGTAGAACACATCAGAACGATATTGGCCAAGGGGACCTCGGCCGACCAACAGCTCCGGGTTTACCGAGAGGCCCTGAAATCCGGTGCGAATGATGGGGAAGCCCTTAGGTCGGTGGTTGATTTTCTCATCCAGGAATCCCTGGCACCGCCGGATGTTCGCCTGATGGCGTCGCAGGCGAAGCCTCCATCCGACCAATAGCTAGCCGGGGTATTTTCTCAGCGCCTCGGTAAGGTCGATTCCCCCTTCGTAAAGGGCCTTTCCGATAACCGCCCCGTTGACACCTTGTTCGGCCAGAGCGTCTAGGTCTTCCATGCAGGCGATCCCTCCGGCGGCCATCAGCTCCGCCTCCGGTGCCAACGCCCGAACCTTCTGCAGCAGGTCCAGGTCGGGGCCGGACAGAGTGCCGTCGCGGGCGATGGCGGTTACCAGGAAAATCCCCACCCCCGACTCCAAGGCATCTTGGATCACCGCTCGGTAATCCCGACCCGGATCGGTCCAACCCTCACTCCCGGCCCGGCCCGATTTGACGTCAATGGCCGCCACCAGCCGGGCGGAGGAGGTTCGCTCAACTACCGACCTCAGGATTCCGGGCGAGCGCACCGCACCGGTACCCATAATCACCCGATCAACCCCACTCTCCATCGCCTCCCGCGCAACCTCTAACGTCCGGATACCCCCGCCCAACTGAACCTCCACCCCCTGGCCCGTCACCCGATCCCATAACCCCCGATTGGGATGGCCCAACCGGGCCCCGTCCAGGTCGATGACGTGCACCCGTCCGGCACCGGCCGCCTTCCAGGCCGATAGCTGGTCTTCTATCGAGCTCCCGTATCGGGTTACCCGTCCGTAGTCCCCTTGGAAAAGGCGCACTACCTGGTTTTCCAGGATGTCAATGGCCGGATAGATTCTCATCGGTAATGCAAAGGATACCGAAACCCACCTCGCTACCAAGACCGGATTATGGTTCACAAACTATGGACATCTGTCACCTATCGGCACTGGAAATGGCGGCTCTGCTCGGCGACGGTCAGATCAGCGCCCGGGAGCTGCTGGACCATCATCTGGCCAGGATCGAACGACTGAACCCGGCCATAAACGCGTTGGTAACCCTGACCCCCGAACGAGCCCGACAACAGGCCTTCCAAGCCGACCAGACTCATGCCAAAGGGGGTTCATCGGGGCTTCTGCACGGATTGCCGGTCGCCCATAAGGACCTGTTCGTCACCGCCGGAATCCGCACCACCTTCGGCTCCCCCATCTTCTCGGACTTCGTCCCCCCGAACGACGCCTTGATCGTGGAACGCCAAAGACGGGCCGGTGCGATGACAGTGGGCAAGACCAACACCCCGGAATTCGGGGCCGGTTCCCACACCTTCAACCCGGTTTTCGGGGCCACCCGTAACCCCTACGACCTGACCAGAACCCCAGGTGGCAGCAGCGGCGGGGCGGCCGCCGCCCTGGCCGCCCGAATGCTCCCGCTCTGCGACGGATCCGATCTGGGAGGATCGCTCCGCAACCCGGCCGCCTTCTGCAACGTGGTGGGATTCCGCCCCTCGCCCGGTCGGGTCCCTTCTATCACCGCCCACGATCCCTGGTCTCCTCTACCGGTGGAGGGCCCCATGGCACGAACGGTTAGCGACCTGACCCTCTATCTGCGGGCCATGGCCGGGCCGGACCATCGGGCAGCTTGGTCCATCGAACAGTCCCCCGATATTTTTGCCGGCACCCTGGCCCGGGACCTGAAGGGAACCCGGGTGGCATGGTCGCCGGATGCCGGTGGGCTTCCGATCCATCCCGACATCCGCGCCGCTCTGGAATCGATCCCCGATCGACTGTCGGATTTAGGATGCGAGGTGACCGAAACCTGGCCGGATCTGTCCGACGCACCCTTCATCTTTCAGGCCCGCCGAGCCTGGCTGTTCGCGGTGGGTTATGCCCCGCTCCTGGAACAAAGCCGACATCTTATGAAGGACACGGTGGCCTGGAACATCGAAGCCGGCCTAAAGATGACCATCTCCGAATACGCCTCGATCTGCAGACGGCATCGCGAATTGATCTCCCGAGTCCACCGATTCATGGACGAAGAAGAGGGCTTCGACTTCCTGGCCGCACCGGTTACCCAGGTTCCCCCCTTCCCGATTGAGGTCGAGTACCCCACCGAAATAGACGGGACCAGGATGGAAACCTATGTGGATTGGATGCGATCCTGCAGCGACCTGACCGTCACCACCCTGCCGATTATCTCGGTTCCCGGCGGCTTTACCGCAGACGGGCTACCGGTGGGTCTGCAGTTGATTGGCCGCTACCGGAAGGATCGGTCCGTACTGGAGCTGGCCTATGGGTGGGAACAGGCCACCGGATGGGGGAAACTGGTGCCCCCCGAACCGACCGCCCCCTGATTTCCACCTATTTCGGTCCGGTTCCCTCCCCTACCCTTTGACAGGTAGCGTACTAGCGCATTAGTATGCTAACGTACTAACCCGATCAGAATAGAAAACTCGCCGAATGGAACAGCCGATGTTGTCCGACAATTGGATAACCGACGAATTAGAAGACCTATGTCAGGCCCTGCTCGGCCTGGAGACAGTGGAAGAGATGGCCCTATTCCTACGCGACCTCTGCACCCGCACCGAGATCGAGGGGCTATCGAGCCGTTGGAGTGCCGCCGTCCTGCTGGAGTCCGGGCTCTCCTATCGGGAGATCTCCGAACAAACCGGAACCTCTATCACCACGGTGGGGAGGGTCAACGAATGGCGGCGCTACGGGGCGGGAGGATACCGGATCGCCCTCGACCGTCTGAAAAAGGCGGGTGCCGATAATGGCTGAGCCCCTTCGCATCGCAATACCCAACAAAGGTCGGCTTCGCGAACCGACCATCAGCCTGCTCAGAGAAGCGGGCCTGTCGTTCGAGCAAACCGAACGGTCGCTGACCATCCAGGTGCGCAACGCCGAGATCGCCCTGCTGTTCGTGCGGGCCGAGGATGTGGTCGAGCTGGTCGAGAACGGGGTGGCCGACCTGGGGATCACCGGACTCGACCTGCTGGAGGAGCTACGCCGAGGGAACGGGAGGGATCATGTGACCGACCTGCTACCACTCGGTTACGGACGCTGCGACCTCACCATCGCCGTTCCGGTGGATTCGCCGGTACAAGACGAGCAGGACTTCGGCAATAACATGGCGCTGGCCACCTCCCACCCCAACCTGGCCAGGCGATACTTTCAACAGCTGGGTGCCGAGGTGCAGGTCAAGCGGTTGCGTGGTTCGGTGGAGGTGGCCCCCAAGTTGGGGTTCTCCGGCGCGGTGGCCGACCTGGTTTCCACCGGCAGCACCATGCTCATCAACGGGCTCCGGCCGGTAGCCACCATCATGAAGAGCGAGGCGGTCCTGATCGGTGGTATCGGATTTCGCTCCGCGGATAACGATCCGCGTCGACCCGAAATAGAGCGGGTAATAACCGCCATCGAGTCGGTTCTGGCCGGACGAACCAAGCGCTACCTGCTGCTGAACGCCCCCGACGAAAATACCGACCGGATAATCGATCTGATACCGGGTTTGGAGTCGCCAACCGTTATCCCGCTGGCCGAGGTCGGCATGGTTTCGATCCACTCGGTGGTGGGAAGGGACGAAGTGTGGAACCTTTTGCCCCGGCTCCGCGAGGCAGGGGGACGTGACATCCTGGTTCTCCCGATCGGTCAGCTGATCCCATGAGCGACCCGGCCCCCTTGCTCCGAACCAGGAAGCTGTCCGAGCTGGACGACCGGTCCCTTCAGGGTCTGATCCGTCGCAACCCGATCACCGATCCCGGGGTTCGGCAGGCCGCCGCCGCTATCTGTCGGAAGATCGCCCTGGGAGGTGACCAAGCCTTGGCCGAAGCCTCGCTGTCCTACGGTGGCGGACGACAAAACCCCCGGATAGGCCGAAGGGAGATCGAATCCGCTCTGCAGGCCACGAAATCCGATACCCGTGAGGCCTTGGAACGGGCTATCGAGGCGGTCGGTAGCTACCACCAAACCCAGTCACCCACCCCCATCTGCCACGAGACCTCACCCGGCGTCCGCATCGAACGGATCTGGACCCCTCTGCAACGAGTGGGGGCCTACGTACCCGGTGGTAAGGCCGCCTACCCTTCCACCCTGGTTATGACGGTGGTCCCGGCCCGGATAGCCGGAGTCGCCGAAATGGTGGTGGTCACCCCGGGCGACGAAAACGGCCGGATCGATTCCACCCTGCTGGCGGCAGCGGGTCTGCTGGAAGTAGACGAAATATATGTAATAGGTGGTGCCCAGGCCATCGCCACCCTCGCCTACGGCACCGAAACTATTCCGCCGGTCGACAAGATCGTGGGGCCGGGGAACGCCTGGGTCACCGCTGCCAAGCTGGAGGTCTTCGGTACCTGCGGGGTTGACCTGCCGGCCGGCCCGAGCGAGGCGCTGGTGATAGCTGACCATACCGCCCTCCCCGAGCTGGTGGCCATCGACCTGCTGTGCCAAACCGAGCACGGCCCCGACTCGCCCGCCCTGCTGGTAACCACCGATCCCGGGCTGGCTTCCGAGGTCGAAGCGGTAATCGCCGGACTTCTGGAGATTCTCCCCAGACGGGAAATCCTCCGAACCGCCCTGTCCGAGCACGGGGAAATCCTGATCGTGGACTCTCTGGATGAGGCGGTCGGTTTCGCCAACCAATACGCGCCGGAGCACGCCTCGGTTATGACCGAACACGCCGAGGAAACCGCCGCCGAAGTGGTAAACGCCGGGTCGGTCTATGTCGGCCCCTGGTCGCCGGAATCGGCCGGGGACTACGCCACCGGCGCCAACCACGTCCTGCCTACCGGAGGCCTGGCTCGGTCGAACAGCCCGCTCGGAGTGGAGGATTTCGGTTCCTGGCGGCAGGTTCAGACCCTGACCGAGGACGGTCTGGCCCACCTTCGTCCCGTCATCGAGGATCTGGCCGCCGCCGAGGGCCTGGACGCCCACCGGATGGCGGCCTCGATGCGCTTTGATCCCCCGTCCTTCAAACCACCTACTACCAACAACCTGGAGGTGTAGAAATGTCACGCACCGCAACCTGCCATCGCCAGACGAAGGAAACCCGGGTGACGGTGGAGCTGAACCTGGACGGTACCGGCCAGGCCACCGTCCGAACCGGGATCGGATTCTTCGATCACCTGCTCACCTCCTTCGCCCACCACGCCCTGTTCGACCTGACGGTCGACACGAAAGGGGATATCGAGGTGGACGACCATCACACCGTGGAAGACACCGCCCTCTGCGTGGGGGAGGTGATCGGCACCGCCTTGGGTGACCGCACCGGCATCCACCGGTTCGGCGACGCCCGGGTGCCCATGGACGAGGCAATCGCCCAGGCCACCGTTGACGTAGGAGGCCGACCCTACTGCGTAACCGATCTGCAGCTGGCCAATCCCAC
Source organism: Acidimicrobiia bacterium (assembly GCA_009841075.1). Classification (GTDB taxonomy): domain Bacteria; phylum Actinomycetota; class Acidimicrobiia; order Spongiisociales; family Spongiisociaceae; genus Spongiisocius. Next base: position 85,121 of record VXMP01000061.1, read on the forward strand.
TATCGGCACCCTTACCACCCAGAACATCCCCCATGCCCTGGAGGCGTTGGCCCGGACGGCAGGCATAACCCTGCACCTGACCGCCACCGGAAGGAACGATCACCATGTGGCCGAAGCCGCCTTCAAGGCCCTGGCCAGGGCGTTACGTTCCGCAGTCGCTCCCGACCCGGCCCGAGGGGGAATACCGTCCACCAAAGGCCTGCCCGACCTGGAGACCTCATGACCGACCCGCCCCTGGTGGCGGTGATCGACCACGGTGCCGGCAACCTGGTCTCGATCCGACACGGCCTGGAAAGGGCCGGGGCACGAGTGGCTATCGCCTCCCGTCCGCAGGAGACGGCGTCCGCCCAAGCGCTGGTTCTCCCCGGGGTAGGAGCGCCCGGCACCGCCATGAGCCGGCTCCGTGACCGAGGTTTTATAGAACCGATCCGGACCTGGAAGGGACCGCTGCTCGGCATCTGCATCGGCCTGCAGCTGTTCTTCGAAATGAGCGAGGAGGACGGGGAGAGCTGCCTCGGCCTGGAGCGGGGACGGGTCCGAAAAATACCGGACGCCCCCCTCCTCCCACACATCGGCTGGAACGATCTGGTCCTCCCTCGGAACGGCTCGGCACCGGACCAGCTGTTCGGCGATATCGACCCGGAAGCCACCTTCTATTTCGTCCACAGCTACGTACCGGTACCGGAAGATGACGGCATCACCATCGCCTACGCCGAGTATCCCCATCCGTTTACCGCCGCCATCCGTAACGGACCTCGGATCGGAGTTCAATTCCACCCCGAACGGAGCGGCGACCAGGGGATTCGGTTTCTGGCCAACTTCGTGGCAGAGGTGCGGAAATCTCCTCGGGCTTCCCAATAGGATGACGCTGCGCACCCGCATCATCGCCTGCCTGGACGTCCGGCACGGACGGGTGGTCAAGGGGGTGAACTTCGTCAACCTCACCGACGAGGGAGACCCGACCGAGCTGGCCGGACGCTATGCCAGGGAAGGGATGGACGAAATCGTCTACCTCGACATCGCCGCCTCCCCGGAAGGACGGTCCGCCTTTCTGGACGTGATCCACCGCACCGCCGAGCAGGTGTTTGTTCCTCTGACCGTGGGGGGAGGAGTGCGGGAGGTGGAAGACATGAGGCAGGTTTTGAGGGCGGGTGCCGACAAGGTTTCGCTTAACACGGCGGCGGTTCGTAACCCACCCCTCCTGGATCAATGTGCCCGGACCTTCGGCAACCAATGCGTCATCCTGGCTATCGACGCCAAGTCCAGACCCGACGGAGGATGGAGCGTATTCGTGAACGGAGGTCGCCAGGACACCGGTCTTGATGTGGTGGAATGGGCTGCGGAAGGAGTCAACAGAGGGGCCGGAGAGATCCTGCTTACCTCGATGGACTCGGACGGAACCAACGCCGGCTTCGATACCCGACTGCTAAAAACGGTCACCGAGCGGGTCAACGTTCCGGTTATCGCCTCAGGAGGGGCGGGTAACCCCCGGCATTTCGTCGAGGCGGTCCGGGCCGGTGCCTCGGCGGTACTGGCGGCTTCGATCTTCCACCGTCGACAGGTGGAATTGGCCGAAATCAAACAGGCGATGAGCGAGGCCGGGATAGCCGTCCGCCATGTTTGACGCCCCCATCACCTGGAACGATCAAGGGCTGGTGCCGGCCGTCATCCAACACCATCGCACCGGTGAGGTTCTGATGATGGCCTGGATGAACAAGGAAGCCCTTCGGCTGACCGAAACCGAAGGGATAGTCCACTTCTGGTCACGCTCCCGACGGCGTTTATGGAAAAAGGGCGAGACCAGTGGAAACGTACTCCACCTGGTCGAGGCGCTAATCGACTGCGACGGCGACACCCTGGTCCTGAAGGTTCGCCCGACCGGACCGGCCTGCCATACCGGTCGGCGTACCTGTTTCCTGAATACTGCCGGCGATCAAGATCCCTCACCACAAGGTTTTGCCGATCTGGAAGCCCTGTGGCAGATCATAGTCTCCCGGCTCTCCTCCGCCGCTTCGGGCTCCTACACCACCTATCTGGCCGAGGGTGGCCCGCAAAAGACCGGGCTCAAGCTGATAGAGGAGGCGGCGGAGCTGGTGGAGGAGGCGCTCGGCCATCAAGTCCGGCCGGCCGATACGCAAAGGGTTCGCGAAGAAGCCGCCGACCTGGTCTATCACCTACTGGTTCTGCTCGCGGAACGCCAAGTGGACGTCAAGGACGTTATCTCGGAGCTGGCGGCCCGCCGAACCTAGCTTTGTTAATCCGGGCTTAATATTTCGATTCTTCGGCGTAAACCCGGTTGGGCAGTTTGTAGCTGATGCCGTCGACTTCGTAGGCCGATACCTCCAGCAATCCGGAAAAGGTCGCGAAGCTGGTGGCCCTATTGAACCTTTCCGAGAGGAACCGCATCACCTGTTGGTAGCGGTTCTGGGTCCTTAACCAGGGGATAACCCCGGTTGTCCTCCATTGGGGGTAATTTAAGGAGTCGGCATATTCGTCGCCGATCAGGGCACGGGAAACCCGGAACACATACTTGGATAGCTTCTTGCGATCCTGGTCCGCCATGCCGATCAACAACGGGGCCGAATTGACCAGGGAATGGGCCATGGCCCTTGATTCCATGCTAGGGGGTTCGCACATTCTGGCAATGTGGAACAGCTCCAAGGCATCTGTTTCCTCCTGGAAGAGGATGGTGTCCGGCACCCCCATCAGGTGGCCCGAATATCGCCATACCTTCATAAAGCTCCGGCGCTCCTCTTCGGTGAATCTGGCACCCAGGGTATTCATGTGGTGGATAAGGCGGGCCGAAAATGCGCTGATCGCAAAGCCGACATGAGCGGAGCTGAGCGGCAACCCCCAGGCGGCATGATCCCAATCATCCACCGTTTTGAGAAGATATCGGGCTTGGGCGTGCATGAGCCGGACCCGAACCGACAGCTTCCAACCATCCCCCAGCCTTTCCAAACCACCCGGTATGAATATTTCCACCATGTGGCGGTTGTTGTTCTGTAGCCGCCTCACCCCGTTATCGCGTACCCGTCCGGTAATGAAGAACGACTTGGCGATATTCGTACAGAACCCTTCGATCAACACCCCGGCCACCATTGATGCCAGAACCGTTTTCGAGTTTCTATGGAACATACGGATTCCGTCGGCCATCGAGGGCAGATCCACCCAGTCCGGTACCTGGTTCAGGTCTTCGAAGAACTCCCGAATAAAGGCCGGGGCACCCTTGATGCTCTCGCCGGTGGGGTCGTCCATCCCCTTCTGAATATATTCCAGAGCCTCGGTCCAATCGGACATTTCGTTGAGACCGTCCATCAAGGCGTCCGCCCCGACGTCGCCGATATGCATATGGTTGATGTAGTTGGCGGCCACCTCCGGGTTTACCGCACAGGCCTGCTCATAGCCCGGCGCATAGTCGGAAGGTACTTGTACCGTCGTTTTCAACCTCTGCTCGTTTCTGTTCGATCACTCAACCGGCAGGCTTAGTTTTTATCCACAGGAAATAATAACCCGGCCAACCTCTTTAAACCGGATTAGTGGCCCTCCTCGGCTTCAACCTTAAGGTCGGGCAGCCATCTCAGGAAAGGAGGAAGGTACCAGTTACGTGCCCCTAAAACCTCCATGCTGGCCGGCACCAGGATCGACCGGACGAAAGAGGCGTCCAGGAACACCGCCACCGCCAGACCGAATCCCATCAGCTGGTTGATAACGCTACGTCCGGTGGCAAACCCTCCGAACACCGCCACCATGATCAGGGCGGCACCGGTGATGATGCCCGCGGTGGAACGGAGGCCATAGGCAACCGCCTCGGTATTGTCTCCGGTTTCGTCATATCGTTCACGGATACGGCTTAACAGGAACACGTGATAGTCCATAGACAGTCCGAAAAGCACTGCGAACAGGAACAACGGCATCCAGGCATCGATTACCTCCGCCCGCTGAAATCCAAACAAATCGGTTCCAAACCCCTTTTGGAAGACCAGAACCAACAGCCCGTAGGTAGCCCCTACCGCCAGCAGGTTCATGATTATGGCCTTGAGAGGGATGACGATGGAACGGAAAACCATCATCAAGATAATGAAGCTGAGACCCAACACCAACGCGAAGACGATCGGCGTGTAAAGACTCACGATCCCTTGAAAATCGGCCAACGTGGCCGACGCCCCGCCCACATAGACATCGGCGGGCACCCCCTCGAAGGAGGCCGGGATTATCTGCTCGCGAATCACCCGTACCAGGTCGGCTGCCGCCGGACTGTTGGGTCGCCCCGGGAACGACAGTGTTATAAGCGCCAGATCATTGGCTTCGTTGGCCATAAACTCGGGAGGAACCGGGAAGGCCGGGTTTTCGAATAGGCTCAACCGCAATGCGGAAGCAGCCTCGGCTACCGCCGGATCGTTCAGATCGCCGTCTATAACTATCTCGGCCGGGCTGATAAAACCGGCGGGGGTGACAGTACCCACCGAGAACTTCTCCTCGAACAGCAGGAAGGCCTCTTTGGTCTGGATCCCGTCGGGGAAGGTGTTCACATCGTTTAGGCCGGTCTTGATATCCAGATAGAAGTAGGACAGAAACAGCATCGGAACGGCTACCAGAAGAATGCTCAAAACCGGCCGGCGCATCACCCTCCGGGTTACTTTCTCCCAGAAACCTTCCAGTGATTCTTCAGGAGTTTTGAGCGAGAAACGAGACAGAAACGGTACCGAAAGCTTGTCGACGCGGGGTCCTAGCAGCGACAGCACCGCCGGCAGCAGGGTCAGGGTGGCCGCCATGGCGAAGAGAACCACCAATATCGCCCCAAGAGCCAAGGACTGGAAGAAGGAGGCCGGGATGATAAGCAGGCCGATCAGGGCCAACACCACGGTGGCACCGCTGAACACCACGGTCCGACCGGCCGTCGCCGCCGCCCGGATCACCGCGTCATAGGTAGACAGGCCCCGGGCCAGCTCCTCTTTGAATCTGGAAACGATCAGCAGCGCATAGTCGATCCCCACCGCCAAACCGATCATCACCACCATCAACCTGACAAAAAAGAGCAACGGTGAAAGCTGGCCGACGATCGCTACCCCCGCCAGGGCGAGGACAATCGCAAAACCGGCCAGCCCCAGTGGGAGCAGTGTGGCGACCACGGTACCCAAAAGGGCCAGGAGGATAATCAGCGCGATCGGTATCCCAAACCGTTCGCCCCGCTCCAGGTCGTGGAGCGCCAGCTCGTTATTTTCGTAGGATACGCTGGCGTCGCCTCCCATCAGAACCCGGAAACCATCAGCATGATCGGCTTCCTCTACAACGTGAAGCACCTCCCCCACATTTTCGATGGCGGTATCCGCACTACCGGGCATGGTCAGCACCATCAGGGTGGCCTGACCGTCCGGTGACACCAGAAGCGGGTTCTGGCTGAGGTAGAAATGGTCCTGAACAATCACCTTGTCGGGACCCAGTGCGGCGATGTCTGACGCCAACGACTCCACCTTCGTCTGAAAGGCCGGATCGTCCACTCGGACCGAAGACGACTTGATAACCACCAACTCACCTTGCGGCCTGGGGCCGGTTAAACGCTCCTCTATCAGGGCTTCTGCCCGTTGAGATTCGTACCGGCCTGCCAAGGTGAGCTCGGTGGTAAGCGCAGAATCGATTAGCCGATCGTTGATGCCCAGCGAAACCAATGCCACCAACACCCATAAGCCGATGGTCACAATCGGCCGTTTGGCGCAGAATCGAGCTAGGTTCCCGATCATAAAGCTACCTCCTCCTATCCAAGCCGTCGGCCTGAATTATAGGATTCGGAACCGGCCCTAATCTAGGTTTTTATCTTCCTCTCGCTTACTGTGGCAAACTTGGCCTTGTGGAAAATACGGCTCTGGTAAGGCTCACCAACGTGGGATACGCCACCTCCGGATCGGTAATCCTGGACGACATCGACCTGACTATCTCCGGAGGCGATGTCCTCGGCATCAGCGGGCCGAACGGGTCGGGTAAGACCACCTTGTTGCGCCTTCTGGCCACCCTGCATAAGCCCACCCGGGGCGACTACTTCATTTTGGGTGCCACCCCCTCCTCTTCTCCAGAAGCTTTGCTAGAGGCCCGACTCCGCATCGCCCTGATCGGTCATTACCCGAGCTTGTGGCCGGAAATGACCCTCCTCGAAAATGTCGAGATGATCGACCGCCTCCGAGGAACCGGCCCCTCATCGGTCGATCCGCTGGAAACCGTCGGGCTAAAAGATCTGGCCGGATGGAAGGCATCTCGAACCTCGCTCGGCATGCAGCGCCGGGTGGAGTTCGCCCGTATCCTCAACCATATCCCCCGTCTCCTATTACTCGATGAGCCCCATGCCGGCCTCGATGAAGCCGGCCGTCCCCTGGTGGACCACCTGATCAACAAGGTTATCGACCAAAACGGTGCGGTGATAATGGTCTCGCACCACCAGTACCTGGTTAATCCGGTACTCACCCGGCGCGGCGAGGTTACCTCCGGAACCCTCCAGGAGATCTCGACATGACTGCCACTACTTTCTGGAAGCAGGTGACCTGGGTGGTACACAAGGACCTACGGGTGGAGTGGCGCGGCGGCGAAACCCTCTGGATGGCCACCCCTTTTGCGGCCCTCGCCCTCCTGCTGGCCCCGTTGGCGACCGGCACGGACACCGCCCTGATCCGCCGCATCGGGCCGGGCATGCTGTGGTTGGTGGTAATACTCTTCGGCATGACCATCTCCCTACGCCCCGGCTCTTATGATTCCCGACCGGTTCGAGACCTTCTCACCCTGAACGGCCTGGACCCGGCCGCCGACTACCTGGGGAAGAGCCTGGCCGGCACCCTTATGCTGTTCGGCGTCACCGTGGCCCTCACCCCGATCATGATCGTGCTGTACGCCCCGCAAGGCAACCCGCACTGGGTCGGGCTGGCTGTACTGGCGATAACCGGCACCCTGGGGATGGGGCTACTGGGAACCCTGGTGGGTACCCTGGTCCGAGGTCTGCGGGTTCGAACCGCCCTGGGCCCGCTGCTGGCCGTACCGCCGGCCGTACCGGTTCTGCTGGCCACCTCAAGAGGAACGGATTCGGCTCTTTCCCAGGGAAGTATTCTTACCTGGTTGCTTCTGCTGATAGGTATGGACCTGGCCCTGATCATCCTCGGGGTTCTACTGGCCGGTCCTCTGAACGAAACCACCGCCTAAAGGTACATCATGCGCCGACCCACCCTCGCGGATACCGCCCCACCGAAAACCCCGGTACTGATCGGGGCGGTCTCCCTGTGCCTGCTGGTCGGGGCACTTTACCTGGCCCTGACCGCCCCACCCGACCAGCAACAGGGCGAGGCCGCCAAACTGCTCTTCGTGCACGTTCCGTCGATAATCACGGCTTATATCGCCTACGGAATCGGGCTCATCTCCGCCATCTGGTACCTGATCCGCCGTTCCATGGCCGCCGACCGGATATCGTCCTCCGCTATCGAGATCGGAGTGGTGTTCACCGCCATCACCCTGGCAACCGGCATGATCTGGGGTCGCTACGTCTGGGGGGTCTGGTGGGATTGGGGAGACGCCCGGATGATTTCCACCGCGGTGCTGTTCTTCCTATACCTGGGCTATCTCGCCCTTCGCCGGTCGATCCAAGATCCCCGCATTCGAGCCGGGCGTTGCGCCGTTCTCGGGATAGTGGCTTTCGTGCAGGTACCGATCGTGCACTATTCGGTGCTGTGGATGCGCACCCTCCACCAAGGGGCCACCATCATCCGCCCCGATCTGGCCAACAGCACGGTGGACTCCGCGTTCGGCCTCCCGTTGGGCGTTTCCATCCTCGCCTTTCTGTCACTCCTCCTCTTCCTGATGTCGGTACGGGTCCGGGTGACCTCGCTTGAGGACGACCTGAGCCGCCGGTTGGGTACCGATCAGCCGGTCGGGGCATTGATCGTGCCCCCTCGACTCCAAGGCGAAAATGGCGGCTAGATGGGTGGCGCTGGGCTACCTGGTTACCATTGGCACCCTGGCCGGATACGCGGGATGGTTGGTTTACCGTCTTCGGGTTCTACGGCACCGACTTCGCTCCGAAAAGTGACCCACCGCCACCTTCTTATCCCGTCCGGGGTGCTGCTGGCTATCGTGGTCGGTTTTTTCCTGTGGGGTGACCTAACCGATTCGGTTATCTACTACCTGACCCCTTCCGAGGCGGTGGATCAACGGGCCGATCGTCCGGACGGTTATCGCTTCCGACTGGGTGGTTTGGTCGAGCAGGACGGAATCAGCGCATCCGACACCGAAACCGGATTCATAGTAAGCGACGGCGCAGCCTCCGTACAGGTGGTCCATACCGGAGCGGTTCCCCAGCTGTTTCGGGTCGGAATCGGGGTGGTAGTGGAAGGGGCCTGGGACGGCGGCGTATTCCGTTCCGATACCTTGCTGATCAACCATGACGAACAGTATCGGACGGTCGAAGACGACCAACCCTATCAAATCCCCACTCCATGATCCCCTGGCTGGGGCTCGTATCCATCCTTATCGCCCTGGGGGCGTCCCTGACATTGGCATGGAAGGGTTTGCCGGCCCTGCTCAACCGCGCCCCCGTTTCCCGTCACCAACTAAAAAATCCGGTGATGTGGCTGGTGATCGGGGCTTCAGGAGCTCTGCTAATCCTCGAGATGGGCTTGTTGCTCAACGACTTCTCGGTGGCCTACATCGCCAACAACCATCGGGCCGGCACCCCCCTGGTTTTTACGATTTCCTCCGCCTGGGCCGCCCTGGAGGGCTCGATCGTCCTCTGGGGGCTGGTGCTGGCGGTTTTCATCGGCACAGCCTATAGGTCGCTCTACGGCAGCAACCATCCTCTGGCCGGTGCCACCCTATCGGTGCTGGGGATGATGGCGGTCTTCTGGTTCGGCGTGATGGCCACCGTAGCCAACCCGTTTGCCGTCTGCACAGCGGCCATCGAAACCGGTGGATGTGCGGTCACCGGCTGGGCCCCGTGGTCCGTGGTCGACCTACCCGAGCTGGGAAGAGGGGCCAACCCCCTCCTACAGAACCACATTCTTATGGCCATCCACCCGCCCGTTCTCTACGCCGGATATGTGGGGTTATCGGTTCCGTTTGCGATCGGCATGGCCTCCTTGTCCTCCCAGGATAAGGAGGAGGTCTGGCTTCGCACCACCCGAATCTGGACGCTCACCGCCTGGTCGTTCCTTACCGCCGGTATCGTGCTCGGTGCCTGGTGGAGCTACGAAGTGCTGGGATGGGGGGGATACTGGGCGTGGGATCCGGTGGAGAACGCCTCTTTCATCCCCTGGCTGCTGGCCACCGCCTTCCTGCATTCCTCGGTGGTCCAGATTCGCCGAGGGGTGCTCTCCTCGTGGAACTATGTGCTGGTTATAGGGGCCTTCTCGGCCACCATCCTCGGAACCTTCCTCACCCGATCCGGGGTCATAGCGTCGGTACACAGCTTCACCCAGTCATCGATCGGCCCGGTGCTGCTGGTCTTCCTGTCGGTGATATTGATAGCCTCGCTGACCCTGTTCGCCACCCGCGTCCATCTGATCGAAAGCCCACCCCGGCTCGACTCCTTGGCCAGTCGAGAGGGGGTGTTCCTGCTCAACAACCTGCTGCTGACCGTGTTCGCCTTCGTGGTGTTGTCCGGCACCCTGTTCCCTCTGGCAATCGAAGCCCTGTACGGTGACACGGTCGGAGTGGGTCGGCCGTTTTTCGACCGATGGGCGGTACCGATTTCCTACTGCCTGATCCTGGCCATGGCGGTCGGGCCGATCACCCCCTACCGGGTAGCCCGCCTCGAGCTGCTATGGGCAAGAGTCCGCACCCCACTGCGCCTTTCCCTCGGCCTGACCGCCCTGCTGGTTTTAATAGCTAGCCGCAATCGTCACGTCATTGTTGTAACCCTCCTGGTGACCTGGTCGGCTTTCAACATCGGACGGCACGCCCTGACCCTGATCCGCAAGCGCACCTCTGTTACCGGACGGCGACCCTGGGAAGCCCTGCTGGACCTGATGCGGGGAGATCCGGGCTACTGGGGAGGACAGATCTCTCATATCGGGGTGATGGCCTTGGCGCTGGGGATTGCCATCTCGGCCAACCATTCCGTTTCGGGAACCCTTGATCTGAGCCAGGGCGAAAGCACCCGATTAGCCGGCTACGAGCTGACCTACCTGACTCCCTTCGCCCGGTCGGAACCCCATCGGGAAATCTTCGGTGCCCGACTGGAGGTAACCCGTGGAGGGCAACCGGTGACGGTGCTGATGCCCAGCCTCAACAGCTACGGAGAAGGAGTCTCACCGGTGGTCACCCCGGCGGTCCATTCCACCCTCCAGGGTGATCTGTACGTCTCGCTGACCCGGATCGACCGCTCGGGCCTGAACGCCGAGGTCTGGGTTTATCCGCTCCAGTGGATGGTGTGGGCCGGAGGGTTGATAACAGCAGCCGGAGCGGGGTTCTCCCTCTTTTCCGCCTTCAGCCGCCGCAAACCCCGGGCGATGGCCACCGATGCTTAGAAGTTGGTCGATTATGATCGCCACGGTAATCCTGGCAGGCATCGTGGGCTGGGGTCTGGTGGTGGGCGAGCCTGACGACTACGACCGGGTGCAATCGTTGGGTTCCCGCATCAGATGCCCGGTCTGTCAGGGAGAATCCATCGCCGACTCCCCTACTCCCTACGCCGAGGACCTGATGGGTTTTGTCGAAGAAAAGGTGGCGGAAGGTTGGACAGACCAACAAATCTTCGACTACCTGGAAGACCGATTCGAAGCTACCCGACTCGACCCTGGTTTCTCGGGGGTGAACCTGGTGCTCTGGCTCACGCCTGCGCTGCTGGTTATCTCCGGCGTCTACCTGGCCACCCGCCGCCTGATCCGTCCCACCGGAAGCGAAGATGGGTAAAACCGGACGGCAACGCACCCTGATCCTCCGAGACATAGAGGAAGTGGGCAAGCAGCTGGCGGAAGGTGAGCTCGACCAGGCCACCGCCGACCGGCTGATTGATCGCTACCGACAAGAGCTCCGATCCTTGGAGTCCTCCAACCCACCCGAGATGACGGACCACACGGAAGAGGAACCGTCCCGAACGGCACCGAGCGGCAGAAGGCGAGCCGGAACCCTGCTGCTGATCGGAGTGGTCGTGATCGTCGCTATTACCGCCTTGCTGTCTGTCCGACCCCGTGAGGACGGGTTCATAACCGGTGGTCCATCGGCACCGGTTGACCTGTCCGAAGTGACCAACGACCAGATGGAAGCGGTCATAGCCGCCAACCCCGATATTCCCGAAATCTCCGCCATGCAGCTCGCCCTGGCCGACCGCTACTTCGAGGAGGGAAGTTTTTCGGAGGCCCTTCCCCATTATCTGGACGCCCTGGAAGGAACCCTTGACCCTCTTCGGCGGGCCCGGGGCCTGGCCCGCGTGGGTTGGATGAGCTACCTGTCGGGAAATGTGAATCTGGCCCTGACCTATCTCCAGGGGGCGCAGGCCATGGACCCCGGCTATACGGAGACCAACCTGTTCCTAGGGTTTCTGCTTCTGGAACAGAGCGATTTCGAAGGAGCGGTGGAACAGCTGACCCCCTTGTTGGAGGACGAAGTGCTTCCCGACGACATCCGAGGTGCCGTAGAAGCAGCCATCCGGTCGGCTGAAGAGTCACTAGGTTCGGAAGCATGAGCCGCCAAGGGCTTCGGCTGCTGACGGCCGGGCTGGTGGTAATCGGGCTCCTGGCAGCTATTTTTGCCACCCGACTCGGCGACAGTGAAAGTGCCGGTTACGCCGCCCTCTCCGGCAGTCCGGTCCCTGACCTCACCCTTCCTCGACTCAACGGAAACGGCTCGGTAAACCTGGCCGATTTAAGCGACGCCCATCAGGTGGTGGTGGTCAACTTCTTCGCCTCCTGGTGCCTGCAATGCCGCAACGAGCATCCCGACCTGGTATCTACCGCCGCCGCCTATCAGGACCGATCGGTCCGCTTCGTCGGGGTCTCCTTCCAGGACGATCCGGCTCGGTCTACTGCCTTCCTGGACGAGCTGGGCCGAGGTACCGAAACCGAATACCTGACCGACCCGGGATCCCGAGCCGCCATCGAGTTCGGCATCTTCGGCGTCCCCGAAACCGTCTTCCTGTCAAACGGGGTTATAGCCGGAAAGTTCTTGGGCGAAACCGACGCCCTAACCCTCAGCCAAGCCCTTGAGCAGCTCCTCTCCGGCGAAGAAATCGACTCCAGACAGGTAGGCGAGTTCCGCCAAGACCCCACCTCCGACCGGTAACGTTTATCTACGATGGCCAAAGCGGGTTACGTGGCGCTGTTGCGAGGGATCAACGTGGGGGGCAGGAATATCGTGCGCATGGCTGAACTACGGGCTGCCTTCGAGGAGGCCGGTTTTGCTGCAGTCCGTACCTATATCCAGTCGGGCAACGTGTTGTTCGGGTCCGACCGGCCGCCCTCTGACTTAGAGTCGGACATCGAGAAAATGATGGCAAAACAGTTCGACCTGTCGGTGGTCGTGGTGGTGCGTTCCGGGCGTGGGTTTCGCCAGGTGGTGGATGATGCGCCGGACGGTTTCGGCACCGAACCGGACACCTACCACTCGGACGTGATCTTTCTCAAGGCACCGCTCACCGGTGGACAAGCTTTGGAGGTGGTTGATCCGCGAGAAGGAGTCGATCAGGTCTGGCCTGGTGACGGGGTGCTCTACTTCGCCCGCCTCAGCGAAAGGTTGTCACAGAGTCGGTTAAGCCGGATCATCGGCACCCCCCACTATCAAAACATGACCATCCGAAACTGGAGAACCACCACCCGACTACTGACCCTCCTTGACGAGCGGGATCAATAAGACACGCCCCGTTTAAGGCTTGCCCCCTTTCACCATCCCGACCCTCGCTCCGTTAATGAGCCACATACTGAGTTCCTGAGCCAAGTAGTGCGTTTGTGAGCCATATAGCGCGTTCCTGAGCCACCTACTGCGAACCAACGGCATTAGACTGGTTCCCATGAACGTTCCTCTGCCACCGCTTTCCAGGCAGCCCACCGGCTTGTTCACGCCGGACTTCGGACAGGAACCCCATCTGCTGGTAGGACGCGAGGAACTACTGGAATCGCTTATGGAGGGTCTGGGTGCCGGACCCCGCGATCCACGTTTCACCTCGCTCCTACTCGGACCCAGAGGATCCGGCAAGACCGTAATCCTCAACCACCTTGGTGATCTGGCCCGTCAGTCCGGATGGATTGTTCTGCCGCTTGATGCCGGAACCGCCGGCGTAAAAGAGCGGATCATCGAATACATCATGTGGGCGCAGGAGATCTATGATGCTGAACCGGAATCAGGTACCGACCGGATCGAACGTACCTCCTTGAAAGTGAGGTTGCTACCACTGGAGTGGCAACGGGAGGCGATACGGGAGGTACGCCCGAAATGGGGGCTTCGCCGGCATCTGACCACGCTCGCCGCCCACGCCCGGCAACGCCAATCAGCCGTGTTGTTGATCCTGGACGAAATGCATAGTGGAGAACGCTCCGACCTCAGGAGGTTGTCCGCCGACCTGCAGCACATCACCAAGAACGAACAGCTGCCGCTCGCCTTTCTGGGGGCCGGGTTGTCGGAGATGAAGCACACCCTGCTGGATGACCAGAAGATGACCTTCTTCGCCAGGTGCGACCGAAGTGATATGCCCCCCTTGAAGTCCTTGGACGCCGCCCGATTCCTGGCCAGGACGGTGACCGACGCCGGAGGTAGGTTTGAGGGTGACGCCCTAACCTCTTTGTCGGAAGCCTCCGGTTCTTTGCCCTACAAAATGCAGCTGGTGGGCCATTGTGCCTGGATGGTCGCCGATGCCCCGCACCGTCCCATCGACGATCAGGCCGCCGCAGCGGGTTTGATAGAGGCGAATCGGATTATGCACGAACGGGTCTCGCTTCCCGTCTGGCACGACCTCAACGAAGGACAACGTGCCTATCTGCGCCGTCTCGCCGAGCTGAATGGCGAAGCGTCTCCGACCCAAATCGCCGCAGGCCTGGACACCAGTTCAAGGACCTTGGGAAGAGTGCTCACCCATCTAACCAACGCCGGTTGTGTGACCATATCCGGCGGGAGGGTTCGGGTCGCGGATGCTATTCCTTTGGCCGGACTGAAACAGATAATCGATCACGAAAACCTCCACAGCGGTAATGAGGCCGAGATCAACCCCGAGAGGACAATCCGAACCAGATGCAACGAGGTAATGCCTCGCGCCAAGGCCTACTGCATCCTCACCCGTGGCCACGCCGGTGCCCACCGTTCCAGGTAATCCCCACC
>VXMP01000056.1 GCA_009841075.1 Acidimicrobiia bacterium
ATCCCCCCATGCCCTTTTGCCTCGTGGGCGCGTTTTTGTTTATACGACCCCGCCCCCCCCCCGCCCCGCCCCGGGGGGGGCGGGGGGGGGGGGGGGACCCGGCGTAGCCGGGTGAGGTGGGCGGATTTTGTGACTCCCGTGAGCGTTTCCCCAGTTTATAGCCGTTTTCTATAAACTTTAGGACACGACGTTACCGGGTGAAACATTATCCGGGGGGGGGGACACTGACAAACTTGGCTAGCCGCCGCCGATAGGGGGAAGGAAATGGACCTCAGCGTTCTCGGGTACCGACTCGTACCAGGCGTCGGCCATGATCTCGCCGTCCACCGCCACGGCCAGCCCGGATGACAGATGCTTGCCCAAACCGGGGAATCGTTCGTCCAGGTTGTTGACCAATGCCCCCACGGTGGGTCCGGCTATCTCTACTTCTTCCACCCCTCCGGTGAAGCGGCGGAGCGCCGATCCGAAGACGACCCGAGCCATCAGCCGCCGTTGGAACCTATCGCGGCCAGCACCTTCACCGGCGACATGGGGAGCTCGGACAAACGCAGCCCGATCGCGTCGTGGATGGCGTTGGCCACCGCCGCCATCGGAGGGACAATCCCCACCTCGCCCACCCCTCTGACCCCGTAGGGATGGCCCGGGTTGGGAACCTCGACGATAACCGTGTCGATCATGGGCAGGTCGGACGCCACCGGCATCCGATAATCAAGGAAGCCGGGGTTTTCCATCACCCCGTTCCGGTCGTAGATGTACTCCTCGTTGAGCGCCCAGCCGATCCCCTGGACCACACCCCCTTGCATCTGGCCTTCCACGTAGCTGGGATGGATGGCCCGCCCGGCGTCCTGCGAGGTGGTGTAGCGGAGGATTTTGACCGCGCCGGTCTCGGGATCAACCTCCACGTCGCACACCTGGGTGGAGAAGGCCACTCCCGCACCTCGGGCATTGACCGCGGCGCTGGCGGTGATCGGTCCGCCGGTACGTCCGGCCAAAGCCGCCAGGTCAGCGGTGTTCATCGGTGCCCGATCTCCGGCCACGTGCTGCGCCCGGCCGTCCACCCATTCCACTTCTTCGGCGTCGACTCCCCAAATCTTGGCCGCCCGGCTCCTTAAATCGGCCACCACCTTACGGCAGGCCTCGATGACCGCCATTCCGGTGGCGTGGGTTACCCGGCTCCCACCGGTGACGTCGGTAAAACCGACCGATTCGGTGTCGCTGACGATCGGGGTTATGTCGTGGACGTCGATCCCCAGCTCCTCGGCGGCCATCAGAGCCATCGAGGCCCGGCTGCCGCCGATGTCGGGGCTACCGGTCAGCACCGAGGCCGAGCCGTCTTCGTTGATGTGGACGGTGGCACTCGAAGGCCCGCCGAAGTTGAACCAGAACCCACTGGCCACCCCTCGACCCTGGTTCGGCCCCAGCTCGGCCGAATAGTGGGGATGGTCCCGAATGGCCTCCACGGTTTCCTTGTAGCCGATCCGCTTGTAGACCGGCCCATACACCGAACTCACCCCCTCTTCGGCGGCGTTGCGGAGCCTCAAATCGAGCGGATCGATACCCAGTTGGTCGGCGATCTCATCAAGCAGGGTTTCGGAGGCGAACGAAGCCATCGGAGCCCCGGGTGCCCGATAGGCGGCCACCTTGGGCATGTTGACCACCACGTCCAAGCCTTCAAGGAACACGTTTTCGACCGAGTAGGGAGCAAAGGCGCACATGCACCCCAGGCTCACTGGGGAGCCTTTGAAGGCACCGGCCTGATAGGCCATGGAGCCTTCCACAGCGGTCAGTTTCCCGTTCCGGTCGGCACCGACCTTGAGACGGATCTTGGAACCGGAGGTCGGCCCGGTGGCGCGAAACACCTCGTCACGGGTCATGACGATCTTCACCGGACGCCCCGCCTTTTGCGACAGTCGGGCGGCGACCGGTTCAATATATACCAGGGTCTTTCCGCCGAAACCTCCTCCGATTTCAGCCGGAATCACCTTGATACGGGAGGTTTCCCAGCCCAGCAGCCGGGCGGTGGAGGCCCTAACCATAAAATGGCCCTGCGAGGAGCAGAAGATAGTGGCTTTGCCGTCCTCGCCCACATCGGCAACCACTGCGTGGGATTCTATATAGCCCTGATGAACCGGACGGGTGACAAACTCCCTTTCCACAATGACGGCGGCCTCGGCGAATCCTTTTTCCACATCACCCCGGTCGATCACATAGCGGGAGGCCACGTTGGAGGGTTTATCCGGAACCGGATCAACCCCCTCGGTGATCAGGTCATCGTGCAGTATGGGGGCATCGGTTGCCATCGCCTCACACACGTCTAGCACATGAGGGAGCACCTCATAGTCCACCCGGATGGCGTCCAGCGCCGCCAAAGCCTCCCGCCTGGAGGTGGCGGCCACCGCAGCCAGGGCATGGCCTTCGTAGAGCACTTTGTCTCGGGCCATAACGTTCCGGCACAGGTCACGGGGATCGATTTCGCCCTCCCCTCCACCGGCCTCTTTGGACTCCAGCATCGGGAAGTCGGCTCCGGTTACCACCGCCTTGACACCATCCATGGATTCGGCGGCAGAGGTATCTATCGAAAGGATTCGGGCGTGGGCATGAGGCGACCGCAGCACCGCCCCTACCAACATTCCGGGCAGGTTCAGATCAGCCCCGTACTTGGCTCGTCCGGTTACCTTTTCGAGACCGTCATGACGGACCGGGCGGGTTCCTACCCATTTGTAACTCGGTTGGGGATCGGTGGTGGTAACGGTCACGCCTATCTCCTTTTAGCTGCTCAGAGCCGAACTGGTTTCCCGCATCTCGTCGGCGGCGTCGAGAATGGAGCGGATGATCTTGTCGTAGCCGGTGCACCGACACAGGTTGCCGGCGATGGCGTAGCGGACTTCCTCCTCGGTGGGATCGGGGTTGCGATCCAGAAGGGCCTTGCCTGCGATCAGAAACCCGGGAGTGCAGATCCCGCATTGCAGGGCCGCCCCCTCCAGGAAGGTGTGCTGAAGTGGATGAAGACCATCGGGGCCGCCCATCCCTTCCACAGTTTCGATAGAGGTTCCATCCGCCTCGGGTGCGAAGACCAGACAGGAGCAGGTCAGTCGGCCATCAAGGATGACCGAACAGGCCCCGCAGTCGCCGGTGGCGCAGCCTTCTTTGACGCCCATCAGTCCCACCACGTCACGCAGGGCCTCCAACAGGGTCTGATCGGGTTCGCACAGAAATTCGGCGTTCTCTTGGTTGATAGTGCAGGTGACGTGGACTTTGCTCATGGTCGATCCTCTACAAAAGCTCTCATCGGGGTTGGGAACCGATCCGGGCGGCGGCGATTTTCAGCGCCCTGACCGTCAGGACGCCCGCCACCTGCCGACGATAGGCCTTGGTGCCGCGCTTGTCGTCGATCGGGTTACAAGCCGCCGATGCCTCCTCTGCCACCTGGCTTAGGGCATCTTCGCTCAGGGCGTTCCCGATCAGGATTTCGCCGGCGGACGGAACCGAAACCACGGTAGGGGCTACCGCTCCCAGAGCCACCGATACGTCTTCGCAGCGGCCCGCTTCATCCAGACTCAGCCGCACCCCGACCCCCACCACCGCGATGTCCATCTCGGTGCGGGGAATAAACCGTAGATAGGCGTCGGAGGTTCGGGGCGGAGGACGGTCGAACTCCAACTCCACCAGGAACTCCCCTCGGCCCAGCGAGGTTCGTCCGGGCGAGATAACCACGGACGACACCGGGATGGTCCTCATTCCGTCCGGTCCGGCGATGACCGCCCTTCCGTTGTTGACCACCATGGCGGGGACGGAATCGGCCGCAGGTGAGGCATTACAAAGGTTGCCTCCCAGGCTGGCGCGGCTCTGGATCTGATCCGAGCCGATCAGGTTGGCCGATTCCACCAGACCAGGCAGCTCGGCCACCAGTGCCGCTTCCTCACCCAGACGAACGGAGGGGGTGGCCGCTCCGATCACCCACCGATCTTCTTCCTGTCGTAGTCCGACCAGGCGATCAATCCGTTTTACGTCTACAGCCAGATCAGGTTCGGGCCGACCCATCCTGAGCTGAGGGATAAAGTCGGTAGCCCCGGCATAAACCTGGGCAGATCCGTCGGCTACCAAAACCGAAATCGCCTCTTCGATGGATGTGGGAGCGACATACCTCATAACCCGACCTCATAGGGTGTTGTTGCGAAACCGGGCGGAACCGCAATTCCGGCCCTATCGACCCATAGAGGTTAGCAGTAGGGCAGCCCTTTATTCATGCCGAGCAGGTGCAGACAAACTAAAATGCCCGCATGAACGTAGGCATTTGCGAACTCAAGGCCCATCTATCGGAGTATGTGAAGAAGGCGGCGGCAGGCGAGCAAATCATCGTGACCGACCGGGGCAGGCCGGTGGCGAAACTCGAAGGCATAGACGGCTCTTCGATAGTAGAAAAGGGCATCGCCGAGGGATGGATAACACCCTCAACACGCTCCGGGCTAACTCCCGCCGTCCGCTACAAGAGTTCCCGGAGAACCATGGAAGTTATCGACGAGGATAGGGAATAACGCTCTGAGGGCGTTGGGGTCAGGGTAGACCTACCTACCCGAAGTCTCGATCAGCGATCCCAAGCCGCCTTCTCCCCGTCCAGACACTCTTTGCCTCTTCTATCGTTTGACCGGGTAGGACTTATGCAGTACCACAACATCAACAGTCAGGCCGACTTCCAACTCCTCACTGATGATCTCCAACCTACCGCCTGGACCTACTGGCCTCTCCGACAGATCAGCCGGACGGGTTTGGGTTGTCCGGGAGTAGTGAGGGGGGCAGTTCGTCGACGATGCGGACGGTTTGGGCGGACACGGTGATCAGCCTGCATAGGTGTTCGATCAGGTTGTAGGGGCGGTCGGACCAGGCGTGCCACTTGTTCGGGTCACGGGTGATCCCGCTGGTTTTGTCCTGGGTTATACGGAGACGGTCGATGGCCCACCCGAGCGGGGTTTTTCCGTTCACCACATACCCGTGCGCTTCCAGGGGGATGCCTTCTATTCGGCACCGGTCGTTAACCAGGAGCACGCTCAGGTCGTCGATGAGCTTTCCGTCCTCGCCGCGGGTTCTTGCCCACCGCATCGGCCGGTGGAGGCGGTAGGTGTCGAGATTGTCATGGTCCGGGTCGGCCTCCCGCCCGTCAACCAACACCCGCACATCCGGATGCGGTTCGCAGGTTTCGTAGCCCACGTGTAGGTCGATCAGCTCCTGGCCCGCCCGGGCGAACGCACAGAAATCGTCGGCGTAGGGGATACGGGGTAACCCCTTTCGCAGATCGTTGGCGTATTTGGTTCGCCAGTCGGGAGCGTGCATCACCCCATATATGTAGGCCCAGATGTGGTCTTTGGTGATAGTGTGGTCTTGGTAGTGGCTGCGGAACTGGTCAAGGCACCAGTCGGTGATGTTGTCCACCCGACCCTGCTCGTCGGGCCGGTCGCCGGTTGGGTCCAAGTCCCCCAAATCCAGCGTCGGAGCGGCGGTCATCGGCTCGTCTTCGGGTACGTGTACCGGGGGAACGCCTGACCGTTGCCCATGAACTGGATGTCCGGAGGGAGGTCGCTTATCAGCGTCGAGAAGGGGCCCTTCCAGCCTGGTCCGGTCATGCAGATCACCTGATTCATCCGGTTGGGTGGGTGTATCTGGGGAAGGCTTGTCCTCCCGACAGCAGATGCAGGTCGGGAGGACTGTCGCTGACCAGGGTTGAGAACCCGACCGACGCTCCCGGCCCGGTGATGTACAGTACCTGCCCCTCTGCCCCTCTGCCCCTCTGCTATCATGATGGGTTGTTCTGGGCATCACCTGACCCTTGGAAACCAACTCCAAGTCCGGTGCTGTTTCCGTCACCACCGTTGAGAACTCGCGGTTTGACCCCCTCCCTGCCACGACTATCGCTTGGTTTGTACCGTCCGGTCGATGGGGGAACATGAGCGGTATGCGTGACACCCGAGTGATGAACAACGGGTTGTAGTAAAGTCACATCTTGGTAAACGGACGGTAGTGCACCTCACGCAGGCTCCTCTTACCGTGAGCCGCGTTATTATCTCGTTTGATCCTGTCTTTCAGAGTGCTATCCCATTTGATGATATGCGGCTTGACATTGGCGGTGGCCTGTTCGATCGTCGCCTCTCCAGTGTTCACACGTTGCCGTTGGCTTTCGTATTCGTTGTACATTGTTTCGGTCCGTTCTTCCAGACCATCACTGTCCCAGTCGTACACATAGGGATCGCGGTTGGTCTTGAGTCCGGACGAGTAGATGTGAAACACGGTCAGGGAGTCAGTACCCGACCCGGCCAATCCTTTCAGGGCTGTCTGTTTAGTGGTCTTGTCCCCAAGCGGTATCAGGTGTTGCCAGGTGGGGTCGGACTGGTTGATCCAGTCGTGGTTCTGGTCAGGTTTGATCCGTTGCCAGCCCTCTCCGTCTCCGCTCGTCGGCACCTGCCCCATATCGCGGAGGGCCTGTTTTTTCTGGTCTGTGGTGAGGTAGTCGCCGATGTCGTGGTACCAGATGCGGGCTTGACGATCGGGATGTGGTTGGTGGGGGTGTTTGACCAGCACGGATACGAGGATCCCCACCCGACTGCTCTGGCCGAACATTTTGCCCCCTTCCCGTCTCCAGGCTTCTCCGGAGAGGCGGGCATCGCCGCGCAGGTTGAGTAGATACAGGCTTTGGTATTCGTCGGCCAGGCATGCTCTAAGGCCGGATTCGGCGTTGCCGTCGAGCACCGAGTTGGGGGTGACGAACGCCACGATGCCCTGGTCACCGATCCGGTCGGTAGCCCACCTTAACGCCATCTTGTACGAATCGAACAAGGCCGCCTTCAACGTGACGGTGCTTCGCGCCACGTAGGTGTCACGGATTCGTTCCCTTAGCTGGGGGTAGACGATGTTGGGGTTGTCTTCGGCGGCGGTCTTCTGTCCTGCGGACCAGGGCGGGTTCCCGACTATGACGTCGATGCGTTGGCCGGCTTGTTGTTCGGCGCGTCTGCTGTTGCCCGACAGGGTGTCGAGCTGTTGCTGGTCGTCGGCTCGGCTGTTGAAGGTATCGCACAGGAGGATGCCTGGGAAGGGTTGGTAGTCGCGGGCGGGTCGTCGCTGCCGGTATCCTTCTTCGATTTTGACGGCGGCGATGTAGTAGGCCAACAGCAGTATTTCGTTGGCGTATATCTCTTCGCGGTATTTGCGGTCGAGGTCTTCGTCTTTGATGAGCGGCCTGCCGTCGCTGCCGTTGATGGTGAGCAGCCGGTTGATGAAGGTGCCGGTTCCGGTGAACGGGTCCAACACATGAACGTCCCGGTCTGATAGACCCTTGTCGAAGTGGTGCCGGGAGAGCTGGTCGGCGGAGCGGAGAACAAAGTCCACCAGCTCGACTGGGGTGTAGGCCACGCCGAGCCGGTCGGTTTCCTGTTCCATTCCTTTGGCGAAGAACGATTCGTAGAGTTCCAGCAGGATTTTGAGGCGGCCTTCGGGGTCGGTGACCTGCCGGACCCGTTCGCCCACGCTGTCGTAGAGGCGCTTGAGACTGTCGGTGTCGGCTCGGATGTGGTCTCGATCCAGCGTGTCCACCATCTGGTTCAACGCAGCTACCACCGGATTTAAGGAAGCGAACTCGGCGGAGCCGAACAGGGCGTTGAACACTGGCAGCGTCACAATATGGCAGGCCAACATGTCGACCAGGTCGCCTTCTTCTAGGTGTTCGTTGATCGTCTGCCGCATCTCTGCGAGGAACCGTCCGAATGCCTCCGCGGTGTCCGGTCGGGATTCAATAAGTCGGGTGATGCGGGCGGCAACGGTTCGGGTGACCTCGCCCACGTCGTCTCCCCACGTCGCCCAGTAGGTGCGGTCCCCACAGATTTCGACCAGCGCCGAGGCGATTTCCGATTCAAGGGGGAGAGTCATCTGGGCAACGGTGGGAGCGTCCAACTCCCCATTCGAGCAGTCCTCGTTATCGTCCTTGTCTTCGCCGTTGTTGCCTATGACGTGTATGGGAGGTTTGCCGCCTTTGTCCGCGGTGTTGACCCACACGTCCATCCGTTCGTCGTGGGCACGTAACGCCCGGATCACGTCCCAGACCGGCTTGAACTTCGGGCTGCGCAGTACCGCATCATCGATACGGGTTTTCCCCTCGGGCAGGATGACAGGCAGGATGATGTAGCCGCGCTCTTTCCCCGACGCGGTTCGCATGACCCGCCCGACGGCCTGGATGATGTCGACCATCGACTTACGGGGAGACAGGAACAGCACCGCGTCGAGGGCGGGCACGTCCACACCTTCCGACAGGCAGCGGGCGTTGGTAACGACCCGACACTCGCCGTCGGGAATGTCGGCCTTCAGATCGGCGATGGCGGTGGCCCGCTCCGACGCCCGGGTGGTTCCGTCCACATGGGTCACCTCCAGCCCCAACCGGCCGTTGTCGGCACCGGTGGGTTGCCGGTCCACATATTCTTTGATGACAGGTTCCCAGAGGCTGGCGAGCAGTTGTGAGGTTTTGATGGTGTTCTGGAACGCTATCGCCCGTTTCACCGTCTGGTCCGGGTTGGGGTTCATCTGTCCGGTCACCCGATCCAGGCCTGGCCCTCGGGAGAGCGGGTTGGCCATGGCGTCCCAGCAGCCCAGCATGGATACCACATCGTCGGTGCGGATTTTTTCTCCGTGCTCCAGCTCGATGGCGTTGATAACGTTGTCGGCCAGGTCGCCGTACAGCCCCTTGTCGACTGAGACTATCGCTACCTGATAGTCCGACAGCCACCCTCCATCAACCGCGGCCTTGAACGACATCTCGTAGAACACCTCTCCGTACACTTCCAGGTCGTCCATCGAGAACACGGCAACGTTTTTTGATTGAGCCTTCTTTTTGGCATGTTTGGTGTATAGGCGGGGGGTGGCGGTCATATACAGTCGGCGACGTGCCTTTATCTTTTTGTCGTCATGCACGAGGAGGAACGGGCTGACTTTTCCGTTATCTTGTTTTGCTTCGACGTCAGAGAGGACTGCTTCTGCTGCTCCATCATCCTCGCTGGAACCCCTTCCTTCCTCCTTTTCTGCTTCGACTCCGGTGGTGCGATGCGCCTCGTCACATATGACCAGATCAAAGTCAGCGCCCGCCATTTCCTGCGCCTTGGCGACCCGATCCAGCGACTGATAGGTGGAGAACACCACCTTTAACCCACCGGCGGGTCGGTCCGCTCCGAGGGCCTCGGCGATACGGTCCGGGTCGGTAGTGACCGGAATCGAAAGCTCCGTCAAATCCGCCGACTCCGAGCCGCCCCGTTGCCCGGCGGTCCTATCGGAGCACACCCCCACATAGGTTTGGACGGTTCGCCGCTGCGACGCCCATTCCCGCATGGTCTGGCCCAGTAGCGAGATCGAAGGAACTACATACAACACCGTCCCGTTGTCGGGGACGATCTGTTCGGCGATCCAGAGCGCCACCACCGATTTGCCGGTCCCGCACGGAAGGAGCATCTGTCCTCTGGCAGCACCGGCACCGAAACCCGCCTCCACCGCGTCGATGGCGTCCTGCTGATAGGGGTGCGGGTCGTAGAGAATGGACGGGATCGGAGCTTCGGGGTCGCCGACCAGATCGGTCCAGGGAACCGGCCACTGGGCCAAATCCCCGTGATAAAGCACCCGGCATCCGGCCCCCTTCAACTTCTTTGCGGCATTCTTGGTAACCGGCGGAGAGGCCCGCGACGTGGATATGAACAGCCGCCGTTGAAACGAGGCCGTGTTCGCTTCCGCCAGGAAAGAGTCCACCTTCGATTCGGGGGCGCGGGCGTCCCGATAGCATTTGGTCTGGATGGCCCACCGGTCGCCGTCCACATCTGTTGCGACCAGGTCGATGCCCTTATCAGGACCGTCCCGTCCTTCCCAACCATCCCAGGGAACTACCTGTGTGAACCGGTCTCGGAACTCGCCCGGATGCTCCAACAGCACCCGACACATCAACCGCTCGAACCTCTTACCTAACTCAAGCTTAGAAGTCGCCGAACTACGGATCGTCTCCAACGCCGCATCCAATTCCGACAACGGCACAATGAGTCGGTTCGACCTGTCTACCGGCCCTATCCTGCTCATCGGAGGTTAGCGGGCATCTGTTGAGAGATAATCAGCCGATTGGTCATGGGTATTTCAGGCACTGCACCGGAAATTATAGGCCCCCCACCAGCGCCTGGATATAGAACAAACCCTTGGTGGTCTCGACGGGATTCGATGGAGGATCGTGTTCTCGTAGACCACAAGAATGGACTCCACTAGGCTGAATCGCTAGTGAGCATATCTATGAAGCACACCGAAGAACCGGCTGACTTTGTTTTAGTCGGGTGCGTGAAGCGGAAGCTGGCGGTGCCCGCCCTGGCCCGAGACATCTACGCCTCGCCGCTCTGGAGATTTCGACGGGAGTATGCGGAGCAATGCGCCGTCCCGTGGTTCATTCTCAGCGCCAAGCACGGCCTCTTGGACCCAGACACCTATATCGAACCATACGATCTCGCGCTGGCCGATTTGCCTTCCGCGGAAAGAAGGGAGTGGTCACATCGCGTCCTAGACCAGTTCAGGGATGTGACAGATGTCGTTGCCGGGAAGACAATCGAGGTCCATGCGGGGAAGATGTATGTTGAGTACGGGTTGGAACGGGAGCTAAGTCAGGCCGGAGCGAACATACGCAGACCCTTGGCCCAAATACCGGGTATCGGCTCACAGATCGCGTGGTACAAGACGCACCTGGAATCTTAAAAGACCGCCGCATAGACCGCGCGGAAGTGTGTTTCGAAGGGAAGTTCGTAAGTCGGTGGTTGGTGGTGGCCCCGACGGGATTCGAACCCGCGTTTCTGGCTTGAAAGGCCAGCGTCCTAGGCCGCTGGACGACGGGGCCAAGAGGTTGTTGGACTATTCTACGCGCTCGCCTGGAGATAGTAGGGCATGAGAGAGGAAGGGTAGTGTAGTGGGGGTTCCGCACCGGAGGGCGCGAGTAGGGATTATGGGCCTGGATGTCGATTTTGTCCGCAGGCAGTTTCCGGCTTTTGAAGATCCGGAGTTGAGGGGGTGGGCTCACTTTGAAAATGCGGGCGGGTCGTATGTGTGCCGACAGGTCATTGAGCGCCTCGACCACTTCTACCGATATGTGAAGGTTCAGCCCGGTCATCCCTTTGCGCTGTCGAGGAGGGCCTATGACGAGGTGGAGGCGGGATATGGGCGGTTGGCGGACTGGATCGGGGTGGCTGCAGACGAGCTTTATATCGGGCCTTCCACCTCCCAGAACACCTATGTGCTGGCCCGTTCCTTTCTACCTTTGCTGTCGGGTCAGGACGAGATCATCGTCTCCACCCAGGACCACGAGGCCAACGCCGGAGTTTGGCGGCGACTGGCCCATGAGGCAGGTACCACCCTTCGGGAGTGGCAGGTGGATCCCGATAGCGGCCATCTCCGACCGACCGATCTGGACCATCTGCTAACCGACCGAACCCGACTGGTGGTGTTTCCTCACGCCTCCAATCTGGTGGCAAGCGTCAATCCGGTGGTTGAGGTGACCGAGCGAGCCGACTCGGTGGGTGCCCATGTGGTGGTTGACGGCGTGTCCTATGCACCGCATGGCCTGCCCGACGTGGGAGCTTTAGGGGTGGATGTCTACCTGTTCTCAACCTACAAGACGTGGGGGCCGCACCAGGGGGCGATGGTGGTTCGCCGGGAGTTGGCCGACCGGCTTGCCAACCAGGGGCATTACTTCCACCGCTCCTCCCGTTACAAGCTGATACCGGCCGGGAGCGACTACGCCCAGGTAGCGGCCTGTTCGGGCCTGGTGGAGTATCTGGAGGAGATCGACGCCCACCACTTCGGTTCCTCGCCGGACGTTAACCCAACCGACGCCAACCTTCGGGTTAGAGGCCTGTTCCGTCAACACGAACAATCCCTTCTGACTCCGTTACTTGCCTACCTTTCGGGGCGGGAAGACGTTCGGCTGCTGGGGCTCGCCGACCCGAGGGCCAGGGTCTCCACAGTGTCGATCCTGCCGCTCAGAAGAGAACTTTCCGAGGTGGCGGCTTCGTTGGCGGAGGACCGGATGATGGTAGGTATCGGAGACTTCTATGCCCCCCGCCTGCTGGACGAAATGGGCATCCCGACCGATCCGGGGGTGCTACGAATATCGTTTATCCACTACAACCGTTTTGAAGAGATCGAGCGATTGATCGAGGCTTTGGAGCGGGCTCTCGGCTAGGCGGGGGCCTCGGCAAGCAGTCTGATAGCAGCGGCGATCCTTTGCAAAGCCACGTTCTGTGGCAACGCCGCCAAGCTTTCGAACAGAGGGGGTGAGATATTGGAGCCGGAAATGGCCACCCGGATCGGTTGGAACCCCTTCCGGGCGGACAATGCTTCGGCTTCCAACATGGCTCGTAGCGCCCTCTCGATGGGTTCCGGGTTCCATTCCTCCACCTCTTTCAGGGCTTCCTGTGCCGCGCCCAAGGCCCGGGCGGCGTCGCCTTTCATCACCTTTCGCCACGCCTTCTCATCATACGAGATGTCGTCGAACAGGAAGCGAACCGCCGGCCCGATTTCGATGATCAGCTTGGTGCGTTCCTGAACCAACGGGGCAATATCTCTTAGACGACCCTTTTCGTCCTCGGTCAGAGTTCTATCCAGATCGGCTTCGGCAGCTTGGACGGACTGATCGGCAAAGGCTCCCGTCCCCATCATCCGGATATAGACGCCGTTCATCCAGGCCAGCTTTTGCGGGTCGAACACGGCCGGGCTTTTCTGAACGTCCGCCAGGTCGAATGCGTCGATGGTTTCGGCCCGGTCGAACACCTCCCGCTCCGGATCGAGCGACCATCCCAGCAGGCTCATGTAGTTGAAGACCGCCTCCGGGAGGAACCCACCCTCGCGGTAGGAGCGCAACGAGGTATCGCCGTGCCTTTTGGAGAGCTTCCGACCGTCGGGGCCGAACAGCAAAGGCAGATGCGCATATTCGGGATGCTCTCCGCCCAACGCCTCGGTGATCAGCATGTGTTTGGGGGTGGAAGAAAGCAGGTCCTCTCCTCGGGCCACATGGCTGATCCGATAATCAATATCGTCGACGGTGGAGGCCAGATGGTAGGTGGGTGACCCGTCCGAGCGCAGGATGACAAAGTCGTCGATTGCATCGGCTTCGAACCGGACCTTCCCTCTGACCAGATCGTTGAACACCACCGACTTACCCGGGCCTGAGAAACGAACCACCGCCTTTTCTCCCCGTCTGATACGGAGACGGTCGGCCTCGGGGTCGGAGTCGGCCGGACGGCGGATGTAGTAGCCGGGGGGCTTCTTTTCCGCCCTCGCCCGGGCCCGCAACCCCTCCAGTTCCTCCACCGTCCGAAAATCGTGATAGGCCCGTCCCGCCTCGATCAGCTGATCCGTTACTTCCTGGTATCGGTCGAAGCGATCAGACTGGAAGTAGGTGCCGTGGGGACCGCCCACCTCCACCCCCTCGTCCCAGTCCAGACCCAGCCAGCGGAACCCTTCCACAACGTCGGCTATGTAGTGATCTTCGGACCGGGCCAGGTCGGTGTCGTCTATACGGATGATGAACACACCTCCGTGGCGGCGGGCGAACAGCCAGTTGAACAAGGCTGCCCGCACGTTCCCGACGTGCAGGAAGCCGGTGGGGGAGGGGGCAATCCGAACCCGGACCGGACGGCGGTCGGCGCTCATTCGGCTACCACCGGATTGGAGAGGGTGCCGACCCCCTCCAGCGACACCTCAACCACCTCGCCGTTTCGGATCGGTCCCGCTCCGGCCGGGGTTCCGGTGAGGATTACGTCGCCAGGCAACAGGGTCATTACGGACGTTATATATGAGACCAATTCGGCCACCCCGAAGATCATGTCGTTGATGGTGCTCCCCTGGCGTAAGGACGCGTTAACCCGACACTCCAGGGAGAAATCCTCCAGCGGATCGTACTCGGTTTCGATAGCCGGCCCGAGCGGGCAAAAAGAATCGAACCCCTTGGCCCGGGAAGGACTGCCGTCCTCTTGGAGGAGATCGTTGGCGGTGATGTCGTTGCCGGCCGTATATCCCAGCACCACCGAAGATGCGTCCTCGAAAGCTATCCGGCGGGCCACCTTGCCGATTACCACCGCCAGGGCCGCCCCGTGGCGGACTTGATGGGAAAGGGCAGGTAGAACTATCGCCGCCCCCGGCCCAATAACAGAGGTGGAGGGTTTGATGAACAGGTTCGGGGATTCGGCCACTCCGGCGTCCGGATCGAACTCGGAAGAGTAATTGCCGACCACGCCGATCACTTTGGTAGGGAAAACCGGCGACAAGAGCCTGGCCTCTCGGAAATCGACCACCACCTCGGTCGGTTGCCAGGCCACGAAGGGGGTTCCGTCATGGATGCGGATGCCCTCCGGCTCGACCGCGCCGTAGCGGATCCCCTCTGCGGTCTGCATCCTTACGATCTTCACCGGCACCTATCCGAGGGTTTTGGGAGTTTTTCGCGTTCTCCCCGATTAAGCCGATTTTTGTCACAGGCCCATGGCACGTTGAGGTTTACCAAACATCGTTCGGCTTTCGGGTATTGACGTCGCCCGGCGGTCAGATCAAAAAGATTAGGGGCAAACCTCTCGGCCCTTCGGCTGAACACGCCCCGACCCGGAATGGTGGAGGTGGGGGAGGGCCCGGCGGTGCCGGCGTGGATCGGTGGAGGTGCGGTGGAAGGGAGG
The DNA here is from genome assembly GCA_009841075.1 of Acidimicrobiia bacterium. Taxonomy (GTDB): domain Bacteria; phylum Actinomycetota; class Acidimicrobiia; order Spongiisociales; family Spongiisociaceae; genus Spongiisocius. The sequence goes on from VXMP01000056.1 coordinate 14,709, forward strand.
AAGGGGAGAATATCGGGAAGGTAAGCCGAGGTCGGTGGATTGGTTTTGTCGCCGACCGTAGCCTTAAGAGTGGGCAACGGTTACCAGCGAAGGATCGGCTTGGAGGCGGGCACGCACCTGACCTGGTTCATCCATCAGCAGATCGGTCGGGATGGTTTCCAGGGCAGATTTGCCTGGCCAAGGATCGTGCGAAAGCCGATCCAACCAAAGTTCCCTGGTCTCCGCCAGTCCCGCCGGTGCTCCACCGCTCTTCTCATAGGCCGGATGCAATCCCACCAGGGATAGCGCCACCTCCAGGTCCTGGAAGGTCGGCCCTCTCTTGGCCTGCGAGGCCCGTGCCCCGATCAGCGCGGACAATAATTTTTTCAGCAGCTTCGGCCTTCGTCCCCGATCGAAGGAGGCAGTTTCGATTATCCGAAGACCCCAGCCGATGTCGGGCCCGGGACGACCAAACGAACCTCCCCGGGGTTGGCAGTCGGGGGTGACGATCTCACCAGGGCGGTTCTGAACCCAGCGCCGCTCCGGTGCCCGATCCAACTCCTCAAGCGGGCGTTCATGCAACCTCGGTTGAAGGTTCGGCTGACGACCCATCAAACCCCCCTCAAGAAACTGCCTTCTAACCGGTACAAGAAGGTGGCAGGGAATGCCCTCATCCGCCTAGATGTAATCCAGCCAGTGGGTGTAATCGTCGAGCTTGCCGGTGTTGGCATCGGCGTAGATTTCCTGGGCTCGCCTGGTGACCGGGCCGACCCGACCCGACCCCACCGGACGGTTATCGACCTCCCGCACCGGCGTCACCTCGGCAGCCGTTCCGGTCATAAACAGCTCGTCGCTGTAGTAAAGGTCGGAGCGACTGATAACCCGCTCCTCAACCCGATAGCCGTCATCGCTGAGCAGGGTCATAATCGAATCCCGGGTTATTCCTTCCAGGCAACCGGCCGAAAGCGGGGGGGTGTATATCACTTCATCTCGGACCAGGAACAGGTTTTCGCCCGACCCTTCGGCAAGGTTTCCTCCGGAGTTGAGCATCAGGGCTTCGTCATAGCCGTCTGTGACCGCTTCCCGCTTGGCGAGAATGGAGTTGATGTAGGTGCCGGTGGCCTTGGCGTTCGGGAAGGCGTCCTGCGAAAAACGCCGCCAAGAGGAGGTCTTCACCCGGATACCTTTGGCCAAGCCTTCTTCTCCCAGATAGGCACCCCATTGCCAGGTGATGATGGCCATCTGTATCTGAGCGTTCCTCGGGTCCAATCCGAGCGCTCCCAGGCCGAGGAAGGCAATCGGGCGGATGTAGGCGGAGGAAAACTCGTTGGCCCGAACCACCTGCTTGGCGGCGTCGACCATCTCCGTGACGGTGTAGGGGATATCCATATGATACGACTTGGCCGATTTCGCCAACCGTTTCATGTGGTCGGTCAGGCGGAATCCGGCCGTACCCCCCACCGCTTCGTAGGCCCGGATTCCCTCGAACACACCGGTTCCGTAGTGTAGGGCATGGGTAAGGACGTGGACGGTGGCGTCCTCCCAGGCCACCAACTCCCCGTCCAACCAAACGTATTTTGCGACATCCATGGGTGCCATCTTAGCCGGAACGGAATCTATCCCTTACCGTCTCCACCTGATTTCACGAGCCTAAGAGAGGGCGCGGAAACCCAGGATTCGTTCGGGAAAGGCCCCTCTGGGTTTTCTCCCAAAATCTTCTGTGAACCGATCTTTGGCATACTCCAACCCGAATGGCACGACTGAACCGTTCCGGGTTTTTCGGAGGGTGGTTAGTTTGGGAGAATGAGAGTTATGA
>VXMP01000024.1:0-8416 GCA_009841075.1 Acidimicrobiia bacterium
CTGATGGCGTCGCGCCCCAACCTGCGGGTTACCAAGGGGGAGTTCTTGGTAGCCGCCGCCGGAATCGGCGTGGTGCTGACCATGCTGGCGCTGGTCGCCTCGGCCATTTCGGAAGACGAGGACCACTCCGGCGAAGAAGCCGACCACGCCATAGCGGTCTACCAAACCGATCGGTCAGCCTAGGAGTAGGTAGAGCCCTCCGATCGTAAAGGCGATCATCGCCGCCAGCATCGGGTATTGCGAACGGACCGCCAGGTGCGAAGGGAACCGTTCTATGGCTTTGTCGTGGGCCAACAGCACCGCCAGCACATGACCGAAGGCGATGGTGGCCGTCTGCACCCAGGCGATCAGGTCAATTGACACCAGGGTGTAGTTCACCTGCCATCCGGCGGTACCGAAATAGTCGCTGCCCAGCCCGAACGGATCCGAAGCCAGCCGGATCAGGTTTTGTCCCTCAAAGACCAGGAAGCTGAAGTAGTGGGCCAGGATATAGGCCACCATGATGGGTAGCAGAGAGGGACCGAAGGCGATCCCCAGCTCGTATTCGGATTCACCGGTGATCCGGGACATAACCGCGATAGCCACCCGGTACAAGGCCATTACCAGGCCGATGCCGAAAGCCAGCCCGCCGGTGTTGGCGGCGGTCAGCTCCCATCCGGACCGGTTTGAAATCACGTCCAGCCAGAGGGAACTGCGGGAGAACCCGTCGAAGGTGGTAGCTCCCAGGACCACCAGTACCAGACGGACCGTCCCCGCTTCCATGCGCAGATGGGCCAGCCCTACCAGGGGATATCTAAGCCGCAGACCATCTTTTTTGTCCCAACGTAAGGGGGCCAGGGCACCGACCATCCGGAACAAGGCGGAGAAGCCATCCGCCCGGCTCGCCCAAGCCGGCCCATAGGCCAGGCCGCCCGCTATCAATATCAGGGTGTAGAGCGTCAGATAGGACCCGATAGTCCTCGGTTGGGCACCCAGATGGTAGGCCAGCTCCATCCAGACGAACAGCACAATGGCCGCCAGTGCGACCGTTTCGGCTTTGGGACCACTGCTTCGGGTCGGGTCCGATTCGACCGGATGGCGAAAACGTCCGATCGTCGGGATAAGGGTCTCGAACGGGTTGAAGGCCGCCCAGAGGAGGTTCCCCAGGCCGGCGGAGGCCACCACCATCCCCACCCACACCAGGATGAAGGCGGCGTAAGGTGCCCAGTTGAGGTTTACCTCCGGGCTGCCCCCTAAACCGGCATAAATCGTCACCAGGAAGATCACCAACCCGACCAACCGGGTCACCGGTAGGAGCCGGCTCACCACCCTCTGCAGACGGACCGCTGCCGGGAAATCCGGGGAGGCCCGGGCCAGATGGGGGACGGTCCAGAAGCGTCCCAGGATGGCGAAGGAGACCAGGACGGCAAAGGCGGCCGCCCAGGCGAACTGCCAAATGGGGATGGGAAGGTCGATCCGCCCGCCCAGGCCGTGAGCCAGGAGGGCGGGTAGTTCTACCATCATCGGGCCGGCCTGCCGGTTGGTATCAACTCACCTCTAACTGGAGCACCAGGGTGTGGCTACCTTCCAACTCCACCTCGAAAATCCCGGGGATGGAAGCGGTGAAGCTCAGCAGACCCTCGCCGTCCTCCAGGTCGATATAAAGGTCGTAGCCGTGGATGTGGATTTCGTCGGTGCTGTTCCCGGTCACCTGAATGGTCACCGTCTCGTTCAGGCTTACCGTTTCCCGCCGCACCCCTCCTTCTATCGAACCGTCCACGATGGCCAGCTCGATCAGGGCCCCTTCCGGTTCAGGTTGGGTGGTGGAAGTAGTGGTTGTGGTGGTAGAAGATGCCTTGGTGGTGGAGGTGGTGGTTGTGGTAGGGGCTTGGGTGGTGGTTGTGGAAACGGGTTCGCTATCGGTATGCCACTCGGGGTGGTTGGCGTCCTGAAGGGCGATAGCCAAGGCAGGGTCGACCGAGACGTCCAATTCCACCAGGAGAGGTTCCAGGGTTCGCCTATGGTCATGGAGGTGGGCCAAAGGAAACCGGAAATCTCCCTCCTGTGTCACCATCACATCGATCACCTCGCCGTCATCGGTCCGCAAGACGAACGATTCCACGGTTTCCAATCCTCCGTTCACCTCCAAAACCACTCCACGGACGGTTCGGGTAGAAACAGGCCCGGGTTCGGCGCCGGAGGATGGATCAAGGTCGGAGGCATCGTTGCACGCCACCGCCGGCATCAGGGCCACCAGAGCCGTAATAGCCCACCATCTCATTATTCCTTCCTTAGTTCTCGCTCCAGGGCTTCCCAGCGTTGTTCGTAGGAATACCAACGGAACCAGGTCACCACCAAAACTCCCCACAGGATGGCCCCACCACCCAGCTTCATCACCAGTCCGGCCAGGGTTTGGTCGGTGATGGCGTCCAACCCCCACAGCCGGGGGGCTTCGGCGTAGAACCGGTAGAGCGGTTCCCGACCGAAGGTCAGGAAGGAGGCGGGGACGGTCGGCAGCAAAGAGTGCGAGAACAGATACAGCATACGAAGCGGAGGGTCCAGCCGCTTGATTTCCGGCACCGGGCTGAGAACCGGGATCCACATAACAATCGCTGCCGCCAGCAATAATGCATGGACGGCGAAGTGGTAGATCCCCGAGGTGACCATCAGGTCGACAATGGCCGGCCAATGAATCCCCACCATGATGCCGTTGAAGATAAAAAAGGCCGCCAACGGTCGGGTCAGCGGGCGCAGCGCGGGAAAGATGCGGGGATGGTTGAAGATCCTCTGCAGAACCCAGGCCGGGGTTCCCGCGATCATCAGGGGGGCGGATACAAGCGCCAAGGTCATGTGCTCGATCATGTGGAAGAGGAACAGCCGCTGTTCGGCTATGTCATGGAAGGGCCAATCCGACACCACCCACAGCGACACCAGGCCGGAAAAGAACAAGGCCACCTGCTTCCCTATCACCCGAGGCTTCGGGACTCCCAGGGCCGGGCCGATACGCCGAATCGTGTGCAGATAGCCGTATCCGACCACCAGTACGAAAGCCCAGACGTCGTAATGAGGGTGCCAGGCCGGGATCATCTCGGTGTTCTCCTAAATCCTGCGAAATTCAAAACAGGATTACCGCCCCCAGCGTGGCAAGGGTGATCAGGTAGAGGGCACCGGCCAGGACAGCTCCTGAGGTAAAAAAGCGGGACAGCAGCGGTTTCTCGAAGCGGAGATGCATGAACATGGCCACCACCAGATAGAACTTGAGGGCACTCAGAATCAGCAGGGCCGGCACGGTCAGGGTTTGGCCGATCTCCTCCACGCCGTCCTCAAGGTAGAAAAGGGCCACCTCGGCGGCGGTGAGGACCGCCAACACCAGGGCGATCTGCACATACTGTCGGGGTTGAGGATGATGATGCTGCGCGCCTTCGGCCATTGCCTTACAACCTTTTACTGGATCAGGTAGACCAGCACGAATATGACGATCCAGATGATATCGACAAAGTGCCAGTACAGGCCGACCAACTCCACGTTAAGCCCTTCCGCCTCCGACAATCCTCCCGTCCGCATCGACTTGAAGCCCAACACCATGAGCATTAGCACGCCGATTATCACATGAAAGCCATGGAATCCGGTCAGCAGGTAAAAGGCACTGGCGGCCGGATTGATGTTGAGTTTCAGGCCGTGCAGGATGAACTCGCCGAACTCGAAGAACTGGCCCGAAACAAACACCACCCCTAAAAAGGCGGTGGCGAACAACCAGGTTCGGGTCTGATACTGGTCGCCTCGGGCCAGGGCGGAATGGGCCAGCACCATGGTGAGGGAGCTCATCAGCAGGACGAACGAGCTGATAGAGGTGAACGGAATGTCGTAGAGCTCCACCGGATAGAGAGCACCCGGCCCGAAGTCCCGACCCTTAAACAGCAGGTAGTTGTTGATCAGGGCACCGAAGAACAGGAACTCGGAGCTCAAGAATACCCACATCCCCAGCTTGCGGCTGTCGATGCCGGTTACCTGATGGTGGCCCGCCCCCTCTCCGTGGCCCCCGACCAACTCGGCCATCAGCCTGCCGCTCCGTCCGTCATAGCCGGTTCCGTTTCTGCGGCTTCCGGCCCATCCTCCGGACCGTCATGATGATCGTCATGGTGGACTTCTTCAAGAGGTTCCGACCCCCAGGCGATCAAGGCACCGACGGTCAGGAAGGCACCGGTCACCAGCAGCGGGATTCCAAAGGGCCGGGTGTGATACATGATCCCGTAGGCGATGACCATGATGCCCAGCCCCACGAAGAAGGGGAAGTAGGAGGGGGCCGGTAGATGGATTTCCTGGTCGGGATGACCGTTCCGATAGATCAGATCATCCACCACCTGGTCGGCCTCGGGCTTGCGTACCGCCCGCCCCTCCTCGTCCTCGCCGTATTTCTGATACCAGAAATCGTCGAGCGAGGTTACGGTCGGCTCCACGGCGAAGTTGTATTCCGGGGTGGGTGAGGGCATAGTCCACTCCAGGGTACGGGCATCCCAGGGGTCGTTGGGGGCGGGCACTCCCCGCCGTTTCGAGTACACCCAGTTGATCATGAAGACCAGAACCCCTAAGGCGATGACGAAGGCACCCACCGTAACCACGAAGTTACCGGCACCCAGTCCGGCCTCCTCGGGGTAAACCCAGGTGCGGCGCACCATGCCCTGCAGCCCGAGCCAATGCATCGGCCCGAACGTCAGGTTCATCCCGATGAACATAAGCCAGAAATGGGTCTTACCCATCCCTTCGCCGAGCATCCGGCCGGTCACTTTGGGGAACCAGTAGTAAATCCCGGCGAACAGGCCGAAGATGGCCCCCCCGAAGAGCACGTAGTGGAAGTGGGCCACGATGTAGTAGGTATCGGTTTGCTGCCAGTCGGACGGGACCACCGCATGGGTTACACCGGAAAGACCGCCGATGACGAACAAGGCCACGAACCCCAGCGAGAACAGCATCGGTGTGTTCAGACGCACCCGGCCTCCCCAAACGGTTCCCAACCAGTTGAATATCTTGATTCCGGTCGGAATGGCGATGGTCATGGTCGACAGACCGAAGGCGGCCTGGGCGACGGTCGGAATGCCGGACGAGAACATATGGTGGGCCCACACCCCGAAGCCCAGGAAGGCGATGGCGGCCCCGGCGAATACCACCGCCGGATAACCGAAGAGGGGTTTCTTGGAGAAAACCGGCAGGGTTTCGGAGACGATACCCATGGCGGGCAGGATCAGGATATACACCTCGGGATGCCCGAACAGCCAGAACAGATGCTGCCAGAGGATGGGGTCACCTCCGGCCTCGGCCACGAAGAACAACGTCCCGAACAGACGGTCGAAGGTCAGCATGAACAGGGCGATGGCGATGATGGGCAGCGAGAACAGCAGCAACAGAGCCACCACCAGCGTCATCCAGACGAACACCGGCATCCGCAGCAGCCGCATCCCTTTGGCACGCATATTGAGAATGGTGACGATGAAGTTGACTGCCGAGATCAACGAGGCGACCCCCAGGATCTGGAGGCCCAGGACGGCGTAGTCGATAGAGGTGCCCGGTGAATAGGTAGCCCCACTGTTGGGGGCGTAGATGAACCAGCCGCTATTGGGGATGGACCCGAGCAGGCTCGGCTCGATAGCCCCGCCCGGCAGGTTGCCGCCCACCGGAGGGGGAGAGGTGCCGAAGATCAGCGATGAATAGATGAAAATCCCCCCGAAGAGGAAAATCCAGAAGCTGACCGCGTTCATCCTCGGGAAGGCCACGTCCCGAGCCCCGATCATCAGCGGAAGTAGGTAGTTGAAGAAGGCGGCGGAGATGGGCATCACGAACAGGAAGATCATGGTCACCGCATGGGTGGTGAACAGGCCGTTGTATTCGGCTGCGCTCAGGAACGCCCCCTCCGGTCCGGCCAGCTGGATGCGGAGCAGCAAGGCTTCGATTCCCCCGGCGATGAAGAAGAAGAAGGCGGTATAGCCGTACATCATCCCGATCTTCTTGTGGTCGGCCGTGGTTATCCACGACCAGAAACCGTAGGTGAGCCGAGGCCGTCTATACAGAGTGGTCTCGGCCTGCTCAACCCGTTCGTCTGCTACGTCAATCGCCATAGGATCCTCTTATTCCAAACTCGACAGGTAGGCCACCAGGGCGTCGATCTCGTCGGCGGTCAAACCGAGCTCCGGCATGAACGATCCTGGTTTCCAGGTAGGGGGATCGGTTAACCAGAGTCGCAGGCCCGCCTCCCAGTCGGCATCCGTCGGGCTGAGCTGGGCGGGCAGGGTAGCACCGGCAAAAACGCTTCTACTGGCGAAATGGGTCAGGTCGGGGGCGGGGACGGTCAAGGTTTCCGGATCGGGATTGTTTACCCCGTCGATTATGTGGCAGCCCACACAGGTTCCGGCCAGAAAGATTTCCTGGCCCCGCTCGGCTTCGGAACCGGGAGCCGGTGTGGCGGCGGGCATCAGCTGCTCGGTGGTCCAGGCCTCGAAGTCAGCCTGGGTCATCGCCTCCACCCGGGCCCTCATTCTGGCGTGGCTTAGACCGCAGAACTCGGCGCAGTGCCCCCAGTATTCGCCGGGTTGCTCTGCATAAAGACGCTGTTCGGTTTCCTGGCCGGGCACCAGGTAGCGCTTGCCGGCCAGCTTGGGAATCCAGAAGTTATGCAAAACGTCGTCGGAGGTCATCTTGGCGCACACCTCCGTGTCTTCCGGGATCACCATGACGTTGGCGGTGACCACCCCGGAATCGGGATATCGGAACTCGAACCACCATTGATGTCCGATCACTTCGATCTCCATAGCGCCCGCCGGACATTCGGCCAGATCAAACAGGGTGGTGATAGTGGGGACGGCGATAGCGGCCAGGATGAGAGTGGGAACCACCGTCCAGATCAGCTCCAGTCGGGTGTTGCCTGCTATCTGCTTGGGTTCGGGCCGCTCCTTGCCTTTCCGCTCCCGGAACAGAAAAACCGCCAGCAGCAGTGCCCCTTGAACAAGCACAAAGATGACGGTGGCACCCCAGAACACCGGCCAGAACAGGTCGTTGATACGCTCGGCGATCGGGCCTTGGGAGTCGAAGGAGTTAAGGGGTTGTTCGACCCGACCACAACTTCCCAGCAGTCCGACGGCCAGGAGTAACAGGGGTAAGCGTTTGAACAGCGGCAAATCCGAACGCCGAGGTCGGTTCATATCTCCCTTCCTGACCATTTTATCGGGGTTCCGATCAGTGCCCTCCTAGTGGGCGTGGGAGGCGGCGTAGTAGGGGTTGGTGCCGCTTTGGTGGTCGGTGACATCCACGATCTCCACAATCTCGGGAATCGCCTCCTTCAGAATCCGTTCGATGCCTTGGCGTAGGGTCATGGCGGCCATACCGCAACCCTGGCATCCTCCCCCCATCTGGAGATAGATCACCCCGTTTTCCTCACCCACCAGACGGGCCTGGCCGCCGTGGGCGGCGATGGCCGGGTTCACCTGGCGGTCCAAGACCTGGGTGACCTGCTCGGCGATCGGCCCGGTGAGGTCCCCGGCGTCGAATTCGGGTATGTCAGGGGTGGGATTGTTGGGGTTGTCGATGGCCAGCCCGGGGGTAGCCGGATTGGACGACATGGCCAACCGGGCCCCCTTCATGTTCTCGGTATCGGTTTCGGGGATGATTACCGCCAGCTCGCCGTGGTGTTCGACATGATCGGAGGGCTCGGCCTCATTAAGCGGGATAAACGAGAGGGAGTACCCGAACTGGAGTCCCTGAACCCCGGTTATCTCGATCAGCAGGCCGTATTCCTCTTCTCCCGGCTCCTGGTCACGGATTTCGATGATCTTTTCCAGAGCGTCTTCACTAAAGTTCATTAAAGGGTTGGTGGTCATAATCCCCTAGGGTAGCCGCTTGGAGGGCACAACTTTTCGACCCAGGATCATATATATCGCCCCGACCATGCCAAGATGTTAGAAATGCCGGAGGCAGCCCATCCCAGCGACCCTTTAGACACGGTAGACGCCGGTCTTCGTTCCGATATTCGCCGCCTCGGCCGCCAACTCGGATCCACCCTCGTCCATCAGCACGGCCAGGAACTGCTCGAATCAGTGGAGCAGGTACGAACCCTTTCCAGAAGGTTACGGCTGGAGCAGGGGGAGGTGTCTCATGAGCTGGCCACCCTGCTCCGGAACATGGATTTCAAGTTCGCCCTCCAGCTGGTAAGGGCCTTTACCGTCTACTTCCATCTGGCCAACATCATCGAACAGGTGCACCGGATCGAAGACCTGAACGTGGAGGGCGACCCGGTCGAGCGAGGGTTTGAGGAGTTGATCCAGGCTCTGGTGGAGTCGGGTGTGTCGCCGAAGGAAGTGGTCGACCTGATCAACCGGGCGGCGCTGAAGCCCGTCTTTACCGCCCACCCTACCGAAGCTACCCGCCGCACCATCCTCGAAAAGCTGACCGA
>VXMP01000024.1:8516-15819 GCA_009841075.1 Acidimicrobiia bacterium
GGCGAGCCCTATCGGCAGGCCTTGATGGTCATCCGCTCACGACTGGGGGCCACCCGGAATGGCCAACCCCTCGCCTACGCGTCGCCGGACGAGCTGCTGTCCGACCTGGCGTTGGTCGATTCGTCTTTACGGGAGAATCAAGGACGGTTGATGGCCGAGGGGAGGGTGGCCCGGGTTCGGGGGCTGGTGGCCACCATCGGGTTTCATCTGGCGGTACTGGACATACGACAGCACACCGACTTTCATCATCAAGCCATCTCCTCTCTGACCTCGTGTCTTGACCTCCGGTATCAAGACCTGGACCGTCCCGGCCGAACCCGGTTCCTGGCCGAGGAGCTGGCCGGGTCCCGTCCCCTGGCACCGCCCGGGACCGCCCCCGCAGATGAAACCCTGGATCTTTTCCGAATGCTGCGCAAGCTGCTGGATCGGCACGGAGACCAGGTGGTGGAGTCCTACATTATTTCTATGGCCCGGGGCGCAGACGACATTCTGGCACCGGTTTTGCTGGCTCGGGAGGTGGGTCTGGTCGATCCGGTCCGCAACGTGGCCCGGCTCGGCTTCGTCCCGTTGTTCGAGACCATCGAGGACCTACGGTCGATAACCCCCATCCTTTCGGAGCTGTTCGAGGTGCAGGCCTATCGGAGACTCCTGGAAATACGGGGTAACACCCAGGAGGTCATGGTGGGTTATTCCGATTCCAACAAGGACGGCGGAATCACCACCTCCCAATGGGAGATTCACAAGGCGCTGGTTGAGATACGGGACCTTTCTCGGCATACCGGAATCCGCATCGAGGTTTTCCATGGGCGGGGAGGATCCATCGGGCGGGGAGGAGGTCCCACCCACGCCGCCATTCTCAGCCAGCCTTACGGGGCGCTGGACGGGGTTATCAAGCTCACCGAGCAGGGTGAGGTGATTGCCGACAAGTACGGGATGGCCGGTTTGGCCACCCAGAATCTGGAGCTGGCCCTGTCGGCGCTGGTGGAAGCTTCTCTATCCCGTCAAACCCCGGACCATGACCTGGAGGACGTGGACCGCTGGTATCGGGTGATGGAGCGGGTGTCCGAGGCCGCCTTCCGGTCCTATAGACAGTTCATCGACACCCCCGGCATGGTCGAATATTTCCTGTCCTCCACACCGGTGGAGGAGTTGAGCCTCCTCAACATCGGCTCCCGCCCGGCCCGAAGAACCGAGCAAACGGTTGGGGTGGGCAACCTGCGGGCCATCCCGTGGGTGTTCGGCTGGACCCAGTCCCGACAGATCATTCCGGGCTGGTACGGGCTGGGCAGCGGCTTTGAAGCAGCTTTCGAGGCCGGCGAGGGCGAGGAGCTGGTCCGGATGTATCAGGAGTGGCCATTTTTCAGGACCTTCATTTCCAACGTGGAGATGATCCTCGCCAAAACCGACCTGTCGATCGCCCGCCACTATGTAGACCACCTGGTACCGCCCGATCAAAGGGGCCTGTTCGACATGGTGGTCTCCGAATTTTCACGCACGATCGATGCCCTGCGTCGGGTCACAAAAACCGACCTGCTGGCCGATCGTCCGGTGCTGCGGCGCACCCTGGCGGTTCGGGACGCCTATCTGGACCCGCTTAACGTAATGCAGGTCGATCTGTTGCAGAGAGCCCGCTCGGGCGACCCGGAGAAATATCAACGGGGGCTGCTCCTCACCATCAACGGTATCGCAGCCGGGATGCGCAACACCGGATGAGCGGCTTCCTAACCCGACCCTCCCGTGGAATGGTACTGGCCCTGACCTGGCTGGTACTGGCCGCGGTGGGATGTGCTACCGACAACGAGGTCGTGTTCGACGGTTCGCCTGATTCACCCGACACCACCACCCTCCTGGCGGAAGGTGCGGTAACCGATACCACCGCCCTCCCCCTGGCGGCGGAGGTGGTAACCGATACCTCGCTTCCGTCGGGGGCACCTTCCGAGTCGGAAGCACCTGAGCCGGTGACCACCATCCCAACCGATGACCCTTCGTCAACCGAGGAGGGCGAAATCGACCTATCCGATCGAGGGATCGAAGCCCTGACCGCACCCCTATTGGTCAGCGGAAGGCTGGGGAGTTACGTTACCGTGCTCGGTCCGGGGGATACCAGAACTCTGCTGGGTGCCGCCGACAACACCTTCTTTTCCCAGCCCACCTGGTCGCCGGACGGTCAAACCGTGGCTTTTTCACGGGCCACGGAAGAGGGAGGTTCGGTGGTGGTGGTTCCCTCCTCCGGCGGAACCGGCGAAACCTATACCGCCCCCTTTGTAGTGTTCTATATCCAGTGGAGTCCGGACGGTCGTTACCTGGCCATGCTCGGTTCCGGCGGGGTAGGCCGCACCAGCCTGGCCGTCCTTGACCTTGACACCGGTTTGGTCGAGGTTCCCGACTACGCCCGGTCGTACTTTTTCCAATGGGCCGCCGACTCAGCCCAAGTGCTGGGCAACCTCGACGGTGCCCAATTGCAGGTTCTGGACATCCCCAGTGGCGAAATAGACCAGATCTACGCCCAGGAAACGGTTCGGTCTCTCTATCAGGCACCTGACCGGGTGCCCGGAAGTGACACGGCCGTATATATCCGTCCGGTACCTAACCCGGAGCAGGAGGATACGGAGGACGAGCTGGTTTTGCATCGGCTGGACACCGGCGAAATCCGGGTGATCGATACCGGAGTGGGCTTTTTTGACTTCGGGGTGTCACCGGACGGGACTCGGTTGGCCTACACCCTTCGCTTCCTGAACGACCCGACCCGGCTACGAATAGTGGATCTGGAGTCAGGGGAGGTTACCGAGCCGGATACTGGCGTCACCCTGGCTTGGCAGTGGAGTCCCGACAGCGAAAAGATCCTTCTGATCGGAATAGGCGAAGAAAACAACTTCACCCTGAGTGTCTACGAGGATGGTGCTACCAAATCCTATCCCGGTTTCATTCCCACCCAGGAAATGTTGGCCGCCTATCTGCCGTTCTGGAACCAGTACACCCGCAGCCACACCCTTTGGGCCCCGGACAGCTCCGCCTTTGCCTATCCCGCCTTTAGCCAGGGTGACGATTACATCTTCCTACAGATTTTGGAAGACGACTTTCCCATTCTGCTGGGCGAAGGGGGAATGGCAGTTTTTTCACCGGTAGGTTGAATCATGAAGGTGGTCCATCTTTATATAGGTGGAGACCCGGTTTCTCCCCGTAGGATCAACCCACTCCCGCCGGCCGATTTTGTCATAGCCGCCGACTCAGGAGCCGAGATCGCCCGATCGGCCGGGGTTAAGGTAGACGTGCTGGTAGGCGACCTCGATTCGATTTCCTCCCGCACCCTGGAGTTTTTGACCCGATCACCGACCGTCATCGAAGCCCACCCTTCCCGCAAGGACGCCACCGACCTGGAGCTGGCCTGGCGGGTAGCACTTGGACAAAATCCGGAGGAAATCGTCATCATCGGGGGTGGAGGAGGACGGCTTGACCATTGGCTCGGTAACCTGGGCGTGATAACCGCTCCGGCGGCGGGAGATATCTTGATCACCTGGGTTCTGGAGCAGGAGACGGCCTATGTGGTGAGGGGTTTACGGTCGGTTCCCACCCGCCCCGGCACCACCTTCAGCCTGCTGCCGGTCGGAGGTGACGCCCACGGGGTCACGGTACTGGAGGCGGAATGGCCCCTTTCCGACCATACATTGCCCGCTCACAGCTCCCTGGGGATCAGCAACCTGGCTTCGGGGGAGGAACTAAACGTGGAGGTGAAAGAGGGAACGCTCCTGGTCGTTCAGAACCATTGACCCTAATCTCATCCGCTCCTTGGCCCATCCACGGTTCCCTTCACCGCCCCGATCCTCAATGGACACCTCCTATAGAATACGTCCCCACAAAACGCGAAATCCCACGTCAAGCTCAGCTTCGCTGGGCTCCCACCCCCGCCACCACCACCGAGAAGGAGCGTGGTCGGCCATGCCCGGGCTGAAGCCGGGAGACTGCGGTTCGGCTGTTCGCTCCATTGATCTATGTTCCCTCGATTGCCGGGGTTCCGATCGGGATTCCTACCTCTTACCCGGCCTTTGGTGCTTGGCAACCCCTTACTTACAATGCCCGAGGGACATTTTCAACCCCCTTTATTAAGAACGCGAAAAATAGGCAAAATTAGGTTTAAGATGGTCCCTTTGTCGATCTTCCGACACGCCTTACCAAGGAGTGTCTAAAAAGAGCGGTTTCGTTCTGGGTTCGGGGTTATGGCCCTATGTCATAGACTTCCGGGTTGGCGCAGTAGGGCATTTTCCGGTTTTCCAGGGCGGCTACCAGGTTTTGGGCCGCCCGTTCCGCCATTCGGATCCGGGTCCTGACCGAGGCGCTTCCGATATGGGGTACGATGAAGCAGTTGGGCAGGGCCACCAACGGATGGTCGGCGGGTATAGGCTCCGGGTCGGTTACATCCAATCCGGCCGCTCCGATAGTGCGGTCGGTAAGCGCCTCAACCAAGGCTTCTGTATCCACCACCGGACCTCGGGCTGCGTTCACCAACGTGGCGGTCGGCTTCATCATGGCCAACGCCTCCCGGTCGATCAGGTGATGGGTGCCCGCATGCAGGCTGGTCACCACCACCACATGGTCGGCCTCTCCCAACAGCTCGGACAGGGTGCGATATTCCACCCCCAGCTCCTTTTCCACCTGGTGATCCCGGGAGCGCTTGGTGTAGAGGATTCGCATACCAAACCCGACCGCCCGCCGGGCGATAGCTTGGCCGATCCGCCCCAGTCCGACGATGCCGAGGGTGGTGCCGGAAATGTCCTGGCCGACCAGACCCATCGGATCCCACTCCCCCCAGCTGCCGTCTACCACCTCCTCGTAACCCTCCCGGAAGCGCCGTGCCGCCGCAATCAGCAAGCCGAAGGCGGTGTCGGCGGTGGTCTCGGTCAGCACATCCGGCGTGTTACCCACCGGGATTCCCCGAGCAGTGGCGGCGGCCAGGTCGATATTGTCAACCCCCACCGCCATCTGGCTGATAGCTCGCAGCCGAGGGGCGTTCTCCAGGAACCTACGGTCGATGCGGTCGGTGAGCATGCAGTACAGGCCGTCCGCACGGCGGGCCCGGTCGGCCAACTCGGACGAGGAAATAACCCGATTCTTCGGAAACGCCCATACAGAAGCCACCTCGCCGAGCATCTCCACCGCCTTCCCGGGTGGACGGCGGGTCACCACCACCTGCGGTAGGGCGGACTTCTCCACCGCCGAAGCCTCCCTACCCTCCTAACCTTCCTGGGTATCGACGGTTTCTTCGTAGAGCTCTTCGATCTGCACGGAGTACTGTTCCAGCACCACGTCCCGCTTCATCTTGAGAGAAGGGGTTAGTTCACCGGTCTCGGGAGACCAGGCTTCGGAGACCACCGTCCAACGCCGAGCCTGCTCCACCCGGGAAACCCGGGTGTTGGCCGACTCCACAACCTGGCCGATTTCTTCCCTGACCTGCGCCAGGCGGGTGAACTCGTCGAAACCCTCGAAGGTCAATCCCTGACTATCGGCCCAGCCTGGTGCCATGTCGGGATCCAGAGCCACCAGCAGGGTCAGATACCGCCGACCCTCACCCACCACACAGGATTGGGCAACCAGAGGGTGCTTGTTGATTAGGTTTTCCAACCGGGCCGGGGCGATGTTCTTGCCTCCGGCGGTGATAATGATCTCCTTTTTGCGTCCGACGATGGTCAGATAGCCGTGGTCGTCGATTTGTCCCAGGTCGCCGGTGTGGAGCCACCCATCCTCCCCGAAGGTGGCGGCGGTTCTTTCCGGATCACGGTAGTAACCCTCGGTGATCAACCCACCTCTCATACGGATCTCACCGTCCTCGGCGAGCGAGAGCTCAACCCCGGCCATGGCCTTCCCCACCGTTCCGATCCGATTGGCTCCTTCAACGTTGCTGGTTCCCGGACCGGACGACTCGGTCATCCCGTACAGCTCGAACACCGGGATTCCGATTCCCCGGAAAAACATCAGAAGTTCCGAAGATATAGGTGCCGCCCCCGAGACGGCCACCAAAAGCTGATCCAGGCCCAAGCCGGTGCGGAACCTCTTGGAGAACAAGATCCGGTCGAACAGCTTGAGCTTCAGACGATCCATCATCCCGAGCCGGCGACCCTCCTGCTCGGCCTTTTGGCTTTCGATGGCCAACTCGATCGCCCCCAGAGCCAGTGCCCGTCTCCGCTTGTTCGGCTCGGCCTTGACCCGAGCCATCAAACCGGCATGAAACTTCTCCCACACCCGAGGGACGGCGAAGAAAACATGGGGGCGGGTCTGGCCGATGGCCTCGGCTACCTGGGTTAGTTCCGGTACATAGCGGACACTACCCACCCACCACAGGCTCATATAGTGGCTGGCCATCCGCTCGGCTATGTGCGCCAAAGGCAGATAGGACATGATCCGCATGTGTTCCTGCAGGGCCAGGGTACGCTCCACACAACCCAGGGTCCACAGGACGTTACGGTGGCTGATCATTACCCCTTTCGGGGTTCCGGTGGTGCCGGAGGTGTAGATCAGGGTGGCCAGGTCGTCTTGGGAAACTGCTGCGGAAGTCTGCTCAACCAGGTCACTTTGAGCGGCCAGGGCTTCTTTTCCGGCTGCAATCAGGTCCTCCCAGGACATGATCCGGTCGTCCTCGGTGGCCGAAGAGTGGTCCATCATGACGATATGGGTCAGGTGCGGAAGGTCTGCCCAGGCCTCCTGCCAACGCTCCAGATATTCCTGGTTTTCCACCACCGCCACCCGGGCTTTGCAATGATGGGCGATATATTGGATCTGTTCGGTGGCGAGGGTGTTGTAAATAGATACCGGCACCCCGCCTGCGTAGACGGCGGCCAGGTCGGCCACGCCGTGTTCGGGTCGGTTTGACCCCATGATGGCCACGAAGTTCCCTTTGGCTACCCCTAGGGAATGCAATCCGGCCGCCGCCTCCACCACCTGCTGCCGATATTCGGACCACGACCGGGTGTGGACGTCCCCGTTGGAGGCCCAAAGCTGGGCGGGATGGTCGGGGGAACGCTCGGCGTTGCGGTCGAGCAGACCGACCAGGGTCATATCGCCGATCTGTGCCTCGATTGCTTGACGATCCTGTTCTATTTGGGTTTGCATGATTCCTCCCAGTGAGAGATGGCCAACCGAGGGAAGTCCCTTTGTCACCCCAGATATTACCGAGTCTCGTCGGCCAAACCCGCCTTACCCGAATCCCCAAAAGCGTTTTTTCGCGTTCTCAAAATTAGGGGTTGAATTTGTCCCTCGGTCATGATACGTAGGGGGTTGCCAAGCACCGAAGGCCGGGTTAGAGGTAGGTATC
>VXMP01000079.1 GCA_009841075.1 Acidimicrobiia bacterium
TCTCTTACCACCCCGGCCTCCACCGGTGCCTTCCGGCTGCAGTTCGACAACCGTGAAGAAACCGAGCTGGTACGGGAGTCCGTGGATCTAATCCTCAACTTTTCAGAAATAACCGGCCTGGGGGACAGGCCTTTGGCTATCAGCCAACCGGGTTATCTATGGGCTACCACCTCGGAGGAAAAAGCCGAGAACCAGCGCCGCCTGGTCGAACGCCAGCACTCGTGGGGCCAGACCGACATAGAGCTCCTTTCCGGCGACGAGGCCCGACGGCGGTTTCCCTATTTGAGCCGAAAAGTAGTCGGTGCCCGCTATCGGCAGGACGACGGCTTTCTCGAACCTGGAGCCTTCACCTTAGGGTTAATAAAGGCCTCGAACGCCGCCCTATACACCTCCTGTCGGGTGGAGGCCATTGAGGAACGCCCCTCCGGTGGTTTCGACCTTCTCACCTCTCGAGGTGCGATCCAGGCCGACTCGGTGGTTATCGCCGCCGGCCCTTTCACCGCCCAACTGGCTGACTGGGCAGGGATTGACCTGCCCCTGGAGATCAAACCTCGTCACAAGGTGGTTATTCCCGAGCTGAAGCGGGTTCCTTCGGACGCCCCCATGACCATCGACGACGACACCGGCGTGCACTGGAGGCCCTTCCTGTCCGGGGCCGCCCTTCTAGACGCCGCCCCTCGTGGTCCCGGGCGGGAGCCCATGGAAGACGTCCCACCCGACTCCGAGATGGCCTTCCGGGTGCTTGATCCTGCCGGCCCCGAAGCCGCCGCCCGGATCTGCCCCTTCTGGGAAGAGGCGTGGAATAACGGCGAGCTCTCCTGGATGGTCCACTCCGGACAATATGTAATGAGTCCCGATCACCGACCCCTTATCGGCCCGACTTCGGTCAAGGGATTATGGGTGAACACCGGCTACTCCGGTCACGGAATCATGTGCGCGCCAGCCGGAGGACGCATCCTTGCCGACCTGATCACCTCGAAACTGGAGCGTTCCCCCTTCGCCCTAGATCGGACTTTCGTCAAGAGAAACTTCGACCAGATCTAATCCCACCTCGGCGAAGCTCATACCGGCGTCAATCCGTAGCCTATCTCCTCCACCGCCTCGGTAAGCCGATCCACCGGCCCTGGTGTGTCCAGCTTCACGCGGGCCCGGTTGGCGGCTAAATCCACCGCCACCTCTGCTACACCGGCCTGCTCGCTCAGCACCTTCTCGATGTGAGCCGCGCAAGAGCCACAGGTCATGCCCGATACGTCGAACCACAATTCGGAATTGTCCCGGGCTGCATCACTCCCATCGGTTTTAGTCGCCTCCATGCCGCGCTTCTCCTTGAATTGTTCGGATCAAGTGGTCTGCTGAAATCATCTTAAACCGAGTGCAGTGGGGAAGGCGCACCCCTTCCCGAACCGTCCAACTCGCACCCCCTGACGGACAATGTTCCGTATAGAAGAACGGGTGGGAAACTTGGAACAATTCTTAAGGCACCGTTGTTATACCTGACAACAAAACCGGAACTGAACAAATATCAAGGCCAAATACCCGGGGGACTAGAAAGCGAGATGAGTTGATGTCCGACGCGTTAGTGGGTTCCCGACTACCAGGGGGGGTACGCCCCTCAAGATCGTATCAGAAAGGTCGAGTCTGCCAAATGGAGAAATGCTCCACTCGGATTTCGATCTACAACCGCAAAGAGTATTGCAACGCCCATGCTCCCGTTAATTTCCCCCGGGTGCGGGGCCACATCTCCCCCAACTCCTGAGCCTGGAAGCTTCCACCAAACACGGGGAAGATGGTGCAGGGGGCTGCCACCCACAGCTTTAGGTCGACCTAATCCTCTGGGAGGGTCCTGGAAAATATCCCCGTTGGCCCCCCGACAGGAACGAAATCCCTGTTAGAAGACGCCAAGGGGGCCAACCCATCCCCGTTTTTCAGCACCCTCCCAGGCCCAGCTTGCGGAAGAAGGCCTCGTTTTCTGGTGCCCTACCCAGGAAATCGACGAGGAGATCGTGGGCGTCCTTCGTGCCACCGGGCTCCAATACCTTACGGCGATATTCCATGCCTACCTCTGCCGAGAGAACTCCTTTCTCGCTGAAGCGGCTG
The DNA here is from genome assembly GCA_009841075.1 of Acidimicrobiia bacterium. Classification (GTDB taxonomy): domain Bacteria; phylum Actinomycetota; class Acidimicrobiia; order Spongiisociales; family Spongiisociaceae; genus Spongiisocius. The sequence goes on from VXMP01000079.1 coordinate 2,098, forward strand.
AACATGTCCTGCCCGAACACCTCCGCCCATAGGTAGCCGTAATAGCCGGCGTCGTAACCACCCAGAAGATGGCCGAAAGAGGCTGGCATGAAGGTACCTTCGTGATGAGGTACCAACCCGATGGCAGACTTTTGCCGCAGTACATCCTCCAAATCGACCGGATTTAGGGTGGTGTGCAGCTCCATATCGATAGACCCGAGCATGATCTGACGAAGGTTGAACAGCCCCACGTTCAGGTTGCGAGCCTCAGCCAATCGAGAAACCAAATCGGAGGGAATCGCCTCTCCGGTGACGTGATGACGGGCGAACCTTTCGAGTACCTCAGGGATCCAGCACCAGTTCTCCATGATCTGCGACGGCGCTTCCACGAAATCCCACTCGGTGCGAGACCCGCTGAAGCGGGCCAGATTCGCCTTCGACAGCGACATATGGAGGATATGGCCGAATTCGTGGAACAAGGTGACCACTTCGTCATGAAGTAGGAGGGCTGGTGCCTCATCGGTGGGTCGGGTCAGGTTGGCCACCATTGCCGAAACGGGCCGATGGGAAGCACCCTCCAGGTCGAGACCGCTCGGAGCCAACGGGAAGGCGGCGGCGTGCCCGAACTTGCCCTCCCGAGGATGGAGGTCCATGTAGAAGTGGGCCAGAAGCTCACCCGAGGCGGTGTCTGTGATCCGGTAGGCCTTTACCTCGGGATGCCAAACCGGTGCCTCGATCGGTTGGTAGCGAAGGCCGAACACCTGGGCGGTGATGCCGAACATTCCGTCTACCACCTGTTCCAGCGGGAAATAGGCCGCCACCTCCAGCGGATCCACCTGGTATTCCCGCTTCAGCTGCTCTGTGTGGCAGTAGGCGCGATCCCAGGGCTGGAGGGGTAGCGGATGGCCGTCGGCCTCCAGAATGCGACCCATAGCTTCCAGCTCAAGGAGGGCCGCCTCGGTTAAAGGAGCTTCTATCGACTGGTAGAAAGCCTCCACCACTTCCGGGGATAAGGCCATCTTGGTCACCATGCCGTAGTGCGCCCAAGAGCCGACACCGAACAGCTCGGCAATTCGAGCACGAAGGGACAGAACCTCCTGCAAAATCGGGGTATTCTCCTCTCGGGCCCGATTACCGAACTTGAACGCCAGCTTCTCCCGCAGGTCTCGGCGGGGCGAGTTCTCCATGAACGGGATCACGTCCGGATATGACATGGTGATGCGGTAGGTGCCCTCCGATTCCCCGGCCTTGAGTTGGGCTATATAGGAATCGGACATCCCGGCCAGGTCTTGGTGGGATACCTCCAGGTAGTCCTCGTATTCGGCCAGGGCGGCGGAGAACTTTACCCCCAGCGTGACCAGGCGAGACTTTAGTTTCTGGACCCGGGCTCGGTCCGAGGCGCTGAGCTCATGGCCGGCCAAGCGGAAGTCCCGCAGTGCAAATTCCAGCGCCCTGGCATACTCGCCGACCATGTCATCCTCTTCCGCAGGGTTCAAGGAAATGTCTACATCAGCCCTGGTAGAGAAGTCTCGAACGGCTTCGTAGAGGTCCCGCCGGGAGATCAGGTCCAACCCCCACTTCTCCAGCCGTTCCTCACCGGCTCGGGCGGCGACCCGAACCTCCTCGTCCTGGGCGACCTGGCCTAGGAAAGGACCCTGTCCGTATGCAATCGCCCCTAGACGGATGACCTCTTCGAGCGGCTTCATGGTGTTGCCCAAAGTCCTGTCACCCGACACCGAAACGATCCCATCTATCAGTGCCTCGCTGCGGGAGATGGCCGTCTCCACAGCTTCGGACACCGAATCGGCGTCCGCCTTGGAGTAGTCGAACAACATCGCTTGAAACCCGGCCCTTCAATCCACCACTACGAACCAGGACAGAATAGCCGGGAACGACTGGATGACACCCCCCGTAGGTACTCAGGACGGATCGGCGTGGGTATAGGGCCGGGTCATCCGGACACCGATCCGGTACCATCGCTTCCGGGTAAGCCTCTGCTAAGCGATCCGAGGGAGGTTAGGACATGGATCTGATGAAGGGCGTATCCGCCCAAACGGTTACCACCGACCGGCTCCGTACCCATTTTTATTCGGCCGGTCCCGAAGACGGCACCCCCATAGTCATGATCCATGGCAATCTCTCCTCCGGGCGCTTCTTCGAGCATCTGCTGGCCGAAGCACCGGATGGATACCGGTTGATCGCCCCGGATATGCGCTCGTTCGGAAGATCAGCCCCGAAACCGATCGACGCCACCCGGGGGTTGGAGGACTGGGCGGACGATACCAAAGCCCTCTTGGACGCCTTGAGTATCGATCAGGCCCCTCATCTGGTCGGATGGTCAACGGGAGGGGCCGCCATCGCTTCCTACGCCATGAAGCATCCGGTCGCGTCTCTCTGCTTGATCGACCCGGTCTCACCTTACGGCTTCGGAGGCACCCATCCGGACGGTACCCCTTGTTATCCCGACTGGGCGGGTACGGGCGGAGGAACGGGTAATCCTGAACTTGTGCAGCGGATTAATGACGGGGACCGGTCCACCGAATCGCCGGTTTCGCCGAGGAACGTCATGACCTCCGCCTACTGGTCGGCCGGATACCAGATGCCGCCGGAGAGGGAAGAGATCCTGCTGGATGAGTTACTCCTCAGCGTTACCGGAGACGACGGCTACCCGGGTGACTCCACTCCATCGGATAACTGGCCGGGGATGGCCCCCGGGACCAGGGGCATCGTTAACGCCCTGTCCGGCAAGTACTGCAACTGGAGCGGGCTGGTCGACCTGGCGGTGAAGCCTCCGGTGTTGTGGACCCAGGGTGGCGGAGACATCGTGGTGGCCGACGGCTCCTTCTGGGAGATGGGCACCCTGGGCCAAATGGAGCTGGTACCTGGCTGGCCTGGCGAGGATGTATTCCCACCTCAGGCGATGGTCACCCAGATCAGAGAGGTTTTAGAGAGCTACGAGGCGACGGGAGGAAGGGTGACTGTGGAGATGTTCGAGGACTCAGGTCACGGCCCCCATTTGGACGCCGCCGAGCGTTGGCTAGAAATATTCTTCGGCTTCCTGTCCTCGATCCGCTGAATCATCCGGCCCCTCGGGTCGGGGTTGCGGGTCAAGTTACCGATGGGGGTGAAGTCGAGCCTGAACAGGTCGGCTCGGCTGTAATGGCCGGCCACATCCAGATCAACCTTGCCGCGCACCGTGCAAAATGGGTTCCCCGGTCGGTAGGCTAACCCTCCTGGCCGGCCCGAGAAGGGGGTAACCCATGAACAAACGCCGATTCACCGACGTGGAGGCTTATCAGCACGCCGACGACGGCTACTACTACCGGCCTCTGGTGGCGGGCAAAGAGCTGTTCAGCTATGTTGCCCACGTCCCCGCCGGGGGATACATGCCACCCGACGCCGAGGAAGCCGAATTGTTCGAGCTGTCCCTGTTCATGCTAGAAGGAGAGTTGGAGGGAATACTCAACGAAGACCGGATCAAACTGAAGCCGGGCGACGCCCTTCACATTCCCAGGGGCACCCCCTTCGGAGTGGAGAACACCGGCTCGGCAACCGTTTCGTTTGTGCTCAGCTTCGCCCCTCCCCCACCCAACCTGGACCTGTCCACCATGAAGCAGTCCGCCCTAAAACGAGGCCGAACGGTTATAGAAGCCCCTGACGTAGAGAACGTGGTAGGCCCAATCACCTTCCCCTAATCCATCTTGCTGCGCAATACGTTGGTCATCTCGCCAACCGGGCGCATACCGTCAAGTTTCTTGATGAGCTTATAAGTAACATCCTGGCCCTGTGCCATCATCACCAAGCGGCTCGCCTCCCCATTATTCACCTCTTCCTTATCCCATACGTTAAACACGATCTGATCCGGACATATCTCCAGGCAGAGTAATAAGTCATAGGCTCGGTCCAGGCGAATATGGTTAAATTGAAAGGTTCCGTTTGCGCCCAGGGAAGCCGTTTTAACTTCCGTACTTTGTCCCTCTATCACCAGGTCAATTTCGGATATCCTGCTAGCTCTTCCAATAGAAAAATCAGAATACCCCAGGTATCTGCTGATGAACTCCTCCCCGATTTCTCCTTTGGTGGTGTTGCCCAGCGCTCGATACCGAATGAAAGGAGAACTGGCCCAAATATCTTCGGGGTTGTGCTCACTTATTATCTTCTTAAGGAGTTCTACCGCGTCTATCAAGGGGCTACCCAGGGGCGGCTTCTGCCGTCGGATTTCCAGAAGACCAGGAAATAGGAGTGGTTCTTGCGGGCATGAACCTGCTTCACCACCCGACTAACCCCCGGGCGGTTTCCTCTTACCACAACGAACAGGTCCTCGGCCACGAAACCGATCTGCTCGTAGGCGCTCATTATCTCGACGTGGGTGAACCTCTGCCGGTTGGAACAGACTTCGTCCTGACACTTAACGATCAGTACACCCCGATCGCGAAGAACCCGGTGCGCCTCCACTCCGGCTTCTTCGTATAACGACAAGACCGCCTCGTGATACTTTTTCTTCGTCCGGTTGCCGGTGCCGTTGTTTTTGTAGTGGGTCTCGAAGGCCTGATGCGATGAATGCGCGGTGCCTCCCGGGGAATGCATGTAGGGAGGATCAAGCACTACACAGTCGATCTCGCCATCGGAGTAGGGAAGCCGGCGGCAATCTACCCCGTCCTGCAAATCGGTAGGCCTGAGTTGTTACCGCCCGTCCGGGATATTGCGCCAGAAAACACCTTTCCCGTAGGTAACGTCCGCCACCACACTATTTGCGGGCACATATAGATCCATGATCCGGGGGAAAACCTTTTCGTTTCCCTCCGTGTAGGCGCTGAATACCAGGTCGTTGGTCGGAACACCGTGGCGAACTCGTCGGGACGGGGTTCGGTCGTCTACCAGATTTAACTGTTGCTGCGACTTCATTCAAGCCCTCTTTTCCATCCTCCATTGTGAAGGGAGGACCGGCTGCAAAATCAACACTACCTGACTAGCAGATCCCCGCCCATGCCCTTAAACTGTCTGGCTGTCCTAACTCGCTCCCTTATAGCCACTATACAACGGGTCTAGAACATTTTGTGGAGAGGCTCGCTATGGAACGTTCCTTTAGACTAGAGAGGGATTTGGGTCTCCGCCTACCGCATTTCTTCGTAGACGTCCCAGCCCGCGTCGGGTTCGACCCGGATTTCATAGACGTTCGGGGTCCAGCGTTCGGCCAGTGACCGGACCTCCTCGGATACCTCTTCTCCTACATAGGCGTAGAGGACGGTGAAATCACCGAACACCCGATGGGCGTATATGACTCCTTCCGATCCCAGTGTGGCGGCCAAATCCTTTTCTACCTCTCGTACCAGAACACGGTCTTCGGACGGGATCTCGATGCTCACAATCACCGCGAAGGTGAAATCCAGATAGTCCACCCGTTTCAGGGCCCGGTTGATATAGAGGCGGCTTTCGCCCAGGTCGGGATCGTCCAGATCGACATACTCCCATTGCCTGCCCGTACTGGAAGCGATCAGAAGCCCGACCGCTTCGGGAAGATCCAGGAGCGGCACACCCCAGCCCAGAGAATGAGGCACCACATCAACCGATCCGATCCATACCTCCATAGCATCCTCACCCAACAGATCATCCAGCAGACGAAAGGCCACCTGAAGCTGGAGAACTTCGTCCAGGGCACCGAAATCAGGGTGCCCGATGGTCAGGTTCAGCTCCTCGCGGGTCTGGTCGGGCTCTATGACCACGCTCACGTCTTGAGGTTGGATTCGTATCTCCCCGACGGTTAGTGGGGCAGCAGCAGGTACAGGAATCCTGGCCGGATGATATTCCCAGGCGGAATCCCTACCGGGGGAACCCCTGACCCATTGTTCGGTGACCGGTCGGAGGGCTGGATCGGAGGCGGCGCTCAAACAGAGGGCGTGCCTGGCGTCGATTCCCTGCATCAGATCCCATTCCAGACCGGGATCAATCGCTTCCACCAGGTCGGTAAGCCGGTCGGTTCCGCTTCCGTAGTCACGGGCGGTCAGTTCCTTTTCGATGTCCTTTCGCAGCTGCGGCCACTCCAGCCAAAAGGCTTCTATTGCATCGGCGAACTCGCCGGTCATCACCGGAACCGTACCCTTTGCCGCGGATATCTCAAGAACCGGACCGAACATATGGGGGAGTAAGCGAACGAATCAGGTCAACCAGGGGGTAGAAAATGCTTGACGCCCCGATGATGAAATTGGTGGAGTCCACTCCGGCCGGGCTGCTGTCCAAATCGGCGGTCAAGCCCCCGGCTTCCTCTACCAGCACCAATCCTGCCGCCACATCCCAGGGGTAGATTCCGTATTCCCAAAACCCGTCGAAGCGGCCGCAGGCCACCCAGGCGAAGTCCAGCGCCGCCGACCCGAGGCGGCGAATGTCCCTGACCCTGGTCATGACCTCCCCGGCTACGGCCGTGTAATCCGGTCCTTTTCTATTGCGGTCGTATGGGAATCCGGTTCCGATCAAACTTTCCTTAAGTCCGGTCGGAGAAGAAACGCTGATGGGGTGCCCGTTAAGAAAGGCACCCTTACCTCTTACGGCGCTGAAGGTCTCGTTTCTGGCCACGTCGATTATCACTCCCACCAGCGGCTCGTCGCCGTCCCATAAGCCTACGGATACCGCTACATGCGGATGGCCATGCAGGAAGTTGACCGTGCCGTCCAGAGGATCCACTATCCACCGCCGCCCCTCTGGCCGGGTTTGACCGCCGGTTTCCTCACATAGGACACCATCCGCAGGCCGGTGGGTGGCTAAAACCTCCAGGATGGCGGTCTCGGCCGCCCGATCGACCTCGGTAACCGGGTTGACCGCCCCCTTGAAGTCGGTGCGGAAGTCGCTACCAAAGGCGGCTCGCACCACTTCCGCACCCGCTCGGGACGCGGTGATCGCCACCTCTCGATCGGTTTGTTTCGAGGCTTGTCGGGGTGCGGAGTCCACAATAAAAAATCCTGAAAAATGAGGTCTGGCCGGAGTCCATGTTACGGCGGGAAGGTGCCCGATCCTGGTATTGCCTGAACCCCGAAACCCCGGCCCTTCAGTCATCGTACAATCCCGAAGATGCAGAAGATGGTTACCGCCGGGCGCTTGATCGCTGCGATAGGTGCCGGAGTCGTCCTGGCTTTAGGTATCCCGCCTTTCGAATGGCATTACCTGGCGGTGCTGGGCCTGATGGCCTATGTGTGGTTGATCGCCACCTCACCAACCCGACGTATGGCCTGGTGGTCCGGCTATTTGTTCGGATTGGCCTACTTCGGGGTAATCCTGTCCTGGCTGATCCAGGTGGAGTGGATCGCCTACTACCCGCTGGCAATGGTGCAGGCTCTGGCCTTCCTGATCGTTGCGGAAGGCATATTCCGCTTCCGAAATGCTCCGCCCTGGACCTTCCTGTTGGCGGCGGCGGGTGCTATATCTCTGGCCGAATTTCTGAGGGTGCGCTGGCCGGTCGGCGGCTTCCCGTGGGGTTCGGTGGGGGTGCTGGTAGGTTCCACCCCCTGGCGTCCGTCTTTACAGTGGTTCGGGGCTACCGGATGGATTGTCCTTCTTGCCGGGGCGGCTGCAGTGGTGGTACTGATTTTGCGCGGACGGCTCGCCTGGAGAGTGCCCGCATTGGTACTGGTACTCGGGTTCGTGGTTCTGGGAGCGGCAGGCAACCTATTCCCGGCCGTTCCGGACGGCGAAACCCGCTCGGTGACCATAGTCCAAGGCAACTCCCCTTGCCCCGGGACCCGTTGCCCGGACGAGAGACAGCTTATATACGAGAGCCATCTGGCCCTCACCAGGGAACTGGAGCCCGGTCCCGACCTGGTGGTGTGGGCAGAGAGTTCCACCGGCGGACGGGCCGACCCGCTCCGTGACCCGGAAGTGGAGGAGGCCATCGGTGACCAGGCGGAACGTCTGGACGCGACCCTGCTGGTGGGAGGAGATCTTGACGCCGGGCCCGATCATTTCCTAAACGTCAACGTCGGGTTCGGGCCGGACGGGTCCATTATCGGCACCTACCAGAAAAGGCATCCGGTCCCGTTCGGTGAATACGTGCCGCTCCGCCCGATATTTGAGATAGTGCCGGCACTGGACCGGGTTCCTAGAGACATGCTCCGCGGCGATGGGCCGGTCTTGTTCGACCTGGACGGGGTTCCGTTCGGATCGGTGATCAGCTATGAAGGGGCTTACGCACGTTATGGGCGGGAGTCGGTGCGGGAGGGGGCAGGGTTTCTGGTGTTGGCCACCAATGAGGCCTCGTTCGGAGAGAGTCCGGCCAGCGACCAGCTAATCGCTATCAGCCGGGTGCGGGCGGCGGAACTCGGAGTGGATGTGGTCCACGCGGCCGTAACCGGCAAGTCGGCCTTCGTTTACGCCGACGGACGGGTGGAAGGCCGTACCGAGCTGTTTGAGACGGCGGCTGTTAACGGTCTGGTCAGTACCCGTACCGCCGGGCCGACCCTTTATGTCCGGTGGGGAGATTGGCTTCAAGTGGGTACGATGCTGATGTATCTGGGCCTGAGGGCCTATAGCCGACTTATCGGAAACCGTAAACCCTAAAGAGGTAGGAAACCATGACCCACCCGGCCTTGCGGATCGGTATCGACCTTGGTGGCACCAAAATCGAAGGGGTGGCGCTGGACTCCGGTGGTCAGATCTTGGCTCGAAAACGGAGGCCGACCCCGGCCGGTGACTACAAAGGAACTGTGCAGGCGGTGGCCGCCCTGGTAGAAGAGGTGGAAGACCTGGCGGGTGGCCGGGGCACGGTGGGTATCGGGACACCCGGTTCTATTTCGCCTTTCACCGGGGTAATGCGCAACTCCAACTCGGTGGCCCTTAACGGGCGGGCCTTGGATCGTGACCTGGAGTCCGCCATCGGACGGGAGATTCGGCTGGCCAACGATGCCGATTGTTTCACCCTGGCCGAAGCGGTAAGCGGAGCGGGTAGGGGCTTCAACTCGGTATTCGGGGTGATATTGGGGACGGGCGTCGGGGGTGGTCTGGCCGTTCAAGGTGCCGTCCAGGTGGGTCCGAATCGGGTAACCGGCGAATGGGGCCATAATCCCCAGCCCGGAGAAACCGGCCTAAGGCCCTGCTATTGCGGTAGGTTCGATTGTGTGGAGCGCTATCTGTCGGGGCCGGCGGTGGCGGATGAGTACCACCTGGAGGGGGGTGACAAGTTGGCCGCGGAGGAGATCATGGGCCGCTTGGGGGAGGACGACCTGGCCGATATGGTGGTGGATCGCTATGCAACCCGACTGGCCAGGGCGCTGGCCGTGGTGGTCAATATCCTGGACCCGGAGATAGTGGTACTCGGAGGGGGGTTATCCAACCTCGACCTGCTCTATCGGGTGGTGCCCGGACGCTGGCAGGAGTGGATTTTCTCGGACGGGGTGGCTACCCGATTGGCTGGGAACGAACAGGGAGATTCGGGCGGGGTGATCGGGGCTGCCTGGCTTTGGCCCCTATCCGAAACTGCTTGAGCGGAAATCGGTAATGTTGATGAGGTATGCCGACCAATGTTTCGCCTGAGTACAAGAAGGCGGAAGCCCTATACAAGGGGGCCGGAGAGCCGCGGGAGAAGCTGACCCACCTTCGGGAGATGCTCCGCACCATTCCCAAGCACAAAGGGACCGAGCATCTTCAGGCGGCTATCAAGACCAAGATAAAGGAGCTTACCCAGGAGCTGGCCGCTCCCAAGAAAGCCGGTGCCCGGGGCGGCCAGGCTTATACCTTTCGACCGGAGGGGGCCGGTCAGATAGCCCTACTCGGCCCACCCAACAGCGGAAAGTCGTCGCTTCACCACGAGCTGACCGGATCGGAGGCCGCTATCGGTGCCTACCCCTTCACTACCCATCTACCTAAGCCTGGTATGGCACCGTTGGAGGACGTGGGAATCCAGCTGATCGACCTTCCGCCCATCACCTCCGAACATCCGTTGCCCTGGATCGGTAATGCTCTGCAACCTGCCGACGGGGCGCTGCTGATCGTAGATGTAGCCGACCCGGGATGCGTTTCGGCGGTTAGGTACCTGGTTGAAATCCTGAAGGGCCGGAACGTTTTTCTGACCGGGTGTTGGCCTAAAGATCCGGTAGGGCTACCCGATTTGGACCATCCGTTCGCCAAGGTGCTCCCCACCGTGGCGGTGGCGTCCAAAGCCGACCTCACCGAGCAGGTGGAGGAAGAAATCGAGGTTCTTTTGGAGCTGGCGGACCTACCTCTTCCGTTTCTTCGGTCATCAATACCGGATGGTGAGGTGGATCACCTGGCTTCCTGGCTCTTCTCCGCCTTAGAGGTGGTGCGGGTTTACACGGTTGCCGCCGGGGAACGCAAGGATGATCGGCCCTACACCATCCGCCGAGGCCAGACCGTCCAGGATGTGGCGGAACTCATCCACAAGGACCTGGCCAGGGACCTGAAGTTCGCTCGGTTGATCCGGCCGGACCAACCCGACCGTCGCATCGGACGGGCTTTCCCGCTCGAAGACGGGGACCGGATCGAAATCCTGACCTGACCGGCCCAACCTCAACCCGGGCTTACCTTATCGACGTGGCGTACCGGGCGGTTGGGCGCGGGCGATGTTCTCGAAACGGGTGTATTCGGCCGCGAAGGTGGTCTTGATCTTCCCGGTGGGTCCGGCCCGTTGTTTGGCGATCATTATTTCCGCAATGCCTCTTTGATCGGACTGTTCGTTGTAGTAGTCGTCGCGGTAGATCATGAGCACCACATCGGCGTCCTGTTCGATGGCACCCGATTCGCGTAGGTCTCCGAGCTGAGGGCGGCGATCGGCGCGGCTTTCCAGGGCTCGGTTGAGCTGGGAAACCGCGATCACGGGTACGTTCAATTCTCGGGCCAGGGCCTTGAGGTTGAGGCTGATTTCGGCTATTTCCTGCTGGCGGTTTTCCTTGGTGCGAGCCTGCATCAGCTGCATATAGTCCACCACCACCAGCTTCAGGCCCGAGCTACGTTTCATTCGCCGACATTGGGCTCGGATATCGGTTACGGTGCGGGATCGCTCGTCGGCGTGCAACGGAGCGCCGAATAGTTCTCCGGCCGCCTTTTGTAATTGCTGGAAGGTTCGGACCGGGTTGTCTCCTTTGAGCCCGGACCGCAACTTCATGGAATCCACCCGGGCGTGGGAGCCGAGCCATCTTATGGCGATCTCCATCGGCGACATTTCCAGGCTGAACAAGGCCACCGGTCCATGATTGAGAGCTACATGGCCGGCGATGTTCATGGCCAGCGCACTCTTGCCCATGCCCGGACGCCCGGCCACGACTATAAGCGAGCCCGGCTGCAATCCGCCCAGCTTGCGGTCCAAATCGGTTAGACCGGTGGGAAGACCGGTTACTTCCTGACCCGATTCCTCCAGATCCTCCAGCCTCTTCATCACCTGCATCAACAGGTCGCCGACCTGGGCCAGGCCCTCGTCGTTCCGGTCCTCGGAAACCTTCAGCATGGTTTGTTCGGCGTCGTCCAAGACTTCCTCTATCTCCATGTCGAGGTTCATGGCCAGATCACCGATCCGGCGGGTGGCCTCCAGCATTCTCCGGCGAATGGAATACTCGGCTACCGCATCCCGGTAGTAGTCCACGTTGGCGGCCGACGGAACCGCGTCCCATAGACCGCTTATCTTTCTGATGCCTCCCACCTTCTCGAGGCTGCCGGTCCGGGTTAGCTGGTCGGACACGGTTAGGGTGTCGATGGGCTGATTGTCCTCGTAAAGACGGGCCATGGCCCCGTAGATCATCCGATGGGCGGGGACGTAGAAATCTTCCTCGCTCAGGTGTTCCATAACGTCATCGGCTGCGGCCGACGAGCGCAGCATTCCACCCAGAACCGATTCTTCCGCCTCGGCACTATGGGGCGGGACGAATACCCCTTTAACCAGGGAAGATGATGTCTGGGATACGGCTTGGCCCGCCAAGGTCATGGCGAGTCCTGCTCCGGCGACCGCTTTTCTAAAGCTTGGCCCATGTTTAGTCCCCTTAAATCCAATATCGATTGTGACCGGGTTAGAGGGATACAACCCGTCAGTTTTCAGCTTGCCGGCCGGGTGTGACATTTTCGGTCACCCTCACGCTGGAAGTCGGCAATGGCCCGCGAGTGAAAGGGGCACCGAAACCTGGTTGCCGGCGGGAAGTTATGGGAAGAGAGGAAGTCCTACCGGGCTATCACAGTTGGGAAGAGATTCTGCCTGATCCGCCCGGCAAGACTGGAATAATAGGCACCCGTTCGGTGGGCTCAGGCCGGATCGGGCAAGATTTTTTGACATTCTGGCCAGGGTGCCAAAAATCCCGTAGCCCGAAAGCCGGAAACGAGCCTCTGCTAACCAACTCCGTTATTGCGGGCGAGGGGCCGACCTACACCCGTCTTTTCAGCGCCCTTCTACCCGCTCCCGGCCGAACGATGCCGATGGGCCGGGATTACGTCGAGCGGTAGGACAAACTGAACTTCGGGATGCAAGTTGATCTTTACCTCGTGGTATCCGATCATTTTGATGGGTTCGGAAAGCTCGATCAGCTTGGGTTCCAGCACCACCGAAGACAGGCTCTTCACCGCGTCAATGATCTCGGCCGCACCGATCGAACCGAACAGACGGCCCTGGTCGGTGACGTTGGCGGCGATCACGATCCGGGTCTCGGCCAGCTGCAACCGAAGGTCTTCGGCGGCTTCCACCTCACGGCGGAGGGCTTCGATTCGGGCCCGCTCGGCCTCTTGGATCTGACTGATCAATCCGGTGGTTGCCTTGGCGGCCAAACCTTGGGGCAGCAGAAAATTACGCCCGTAACCACCCGAAACCTCGACGATGTCTCCCTTGGCACCCAGTCCGGCCACATCGGTGGTTAGTACCAGCCTCATCGAGGGCTCTTCGTGTAGGGAAGCAGTGCCATTTCGCGGGCGTTCTTGATGGCGATCGCCACCCGACGCTGGTATTGGGCGCAGGCACCGGTCACCCGGCGAGAGCGTATCTTCCCGCGCTCGGAAATGAAACGGCCCAGGGTGTCCAGTTCCTTGTAATCGACGTAGGGCACCTTGGTGTTGTCGCATTTCATCTGGCTGCAACCGGGGCAGGGTCGTTTGCGGATCGTCTTGGGACCTTTAGGCCGCCGGCGGCGTCGGTTGGGTACGCGTCTCGTCATGGTTGATCGGCTCCTTTGGTTAGAGTTAGAAGGGGGCTTCGTC
>VXMP01000017.1 GCA_009841075.1 Acidimicrobiia bacterium
CCCCCACCCCTGCACACTCCTCCCCATATGAAAACTGTCTGGGCGAGGTCGGCTGCAATGCTGATGGCCATCGCGTTGTCCTATGGGCTGAGTGTAGGACACACCGGCAACTCAGCCGTCTTGTTTTCTGATTCCTCGGCCTTCTCCAGTTCCGATTCCTCCGCAACTGTGGAACGTCAGGTGGAGGAGAACCAGCCTGCCGGCACCGCTATCGGCGCGCCGGTAACTCTGGCCAATCCCGTCGGCACGGTGACCTACTCGCTGGCCGGATCGGATGCCGCCGGCTTCAGTGTCGACAGTGACAGCGGCCGGCTGCGAACCACCGGACCGCTGGATTACGAAACTCGCAAACGCTACGCGGTGACTGTGACCGCGACGGACGACAACGGCTCCCATGAAATCATGGTCTTGATTCAGGTGAGTGACTTAGAGGAACCGGGTGTAGTTACCGTCACCCCCACCGCGGTTCGCGCCGGCCAGGTGATTCGCGGCCGGCTCACCGACCCCGACGGAGGGGTGATCCCCGAGAACGGCGTCTGGAGATGGAGCGTCTCTGCAGATGGCGACCGGGACGGACGGTATATCAACGTCGCCGGGGGGCTTCCAGGGACTCAAGCAGTTCCGATAGCCGAGGCGACGGCCTTCACGCCCTCCAGCGACCACGCCGGAAAATACCTCAAAGTGAGCGTGCAATATTCCGACAGGCGAAGCGCGAGGGAATTCAGCTTGGACAACACTGCCGAGTGGATCTCAGATGCCCCGATTGCAGCGGCGGAGGCGCCTCTACCCTTAACCGTACGCACAGTCGTTTCCGGCCTCACGATTCCCTGGGACGTTGCCTTTACCCCGGACGGCACGATGCTGTTCACAGAGCGGGGCGGTTCGTTGCAGGCCAGGTTCCCCGACGGACGCCTGCAAAGGGTCAACGCCGAATTCAACCGCTTGCACACCAGCTTCGCTGTCGGGCTGATGAGCCTTGCCGTTGATCCCGACTTCAACGACAACCGGCGCTTCTACACCTGCGAGGCACAAGAATACGGGACAGAAGTGCAGGTGATCTCTTGGACTATTGACGAGACCTACAGCAGCGCCACCCGCGTCGATGACCCGCTCATCGGCGGGATCGACTTTCGACCCAACGGATGGCACGGGGGCTGTCGGCTCCTCTTTGGCCCGGACGGTTACCTGTGGGTTGCCACAGGCGACGGCCAAATTGCGGGCACAGCCCAAAACGTAAACTCGCTGGCAGGCAAGATCCTGCGGGTGAACGCGCAAACGGGCGTCGGCGCTCCGGACAACCCGTTCAGCGATTCTGAAAATCCTTCTCAGAAGACCCCCGTCTACAGCTACGGACACCGCAACCCTCAGGGGCTCGCGCTCCGTCCCAACACCAAACAGATCTGGGCGGTAGGGCACGGCCCGGACCACGACGATGAGATCAACCTCATTGTTTCCGGAGGCAACTACGGCTGGGACCCGGCTCCGCCTTATAACGAGAAGGTGCCCATGACCGACCTCGAGGCCTTCCCCGACGCCATCGTGGCCAAGTGGCGTTCGGGAGTCCCGGCAATCGCGCCAAGCGGAGCGGTGTTCCTCGACGGCGAGAACTGGGGGGCATGGAATGGTCGTCTGGCGGTGGCGGTGTTGAAGCAAAAGTATCTCAAGGTCTTCGAGTTCGCCGAAGACGGCACGTTCATCAGCGAGACAACCGCTCCTGAACTCGATCAGCACTTCGGACGGCTGCGGTCGCCGGTACTCGGCCCCGACGGCGCGCTGTACATCACAACTTCCAATGGCTCCGGCAAAGACCGGATTCTCCAGGTTTTCGGCCCGGGTGCTCCCCGCCTGAGCGGGCCTGATGATGTCGTCTCCTACCACCATCTGGGAACCGACCCGGTGGCTACCTTCGCTCCCCATAACCTGGATGCCTCGGCAACCTGGACGCTATCGGGCCAAGACGCCGCTGTTTTTGACATATCCTCCACCGGTATTTTGAGCTTCCGCGTTTCTCCCCGAGTCGATGCCCCGGCCGACGCCGATTCCGACAACATCTACCACGTACTCGTCACCGTGACCGATGGTTCCGGCTCGGCCCATCTCGCCGTGAAGGTATCGGTGGAACGCACTATGGCCGATATCAGCATTGTGGCGGGCGGCGGGGTGAACGAGGGCGATGACGCCACGTTCACCGTTACTGCAAGCCCACCGCCTACAGCCGATTTGGAGGTCGGCGTCACAGTGGCGCAGAGCGGCGATTACGGCGTAACCACCGGTTCACGCACTGTCACTATCCCGCCCTCCGGGAGCTACACCCTCACCGTGGCTACTGCCGATGACACCGCTGACGAGGCTGACGGGTCGGTGAGCGTGACCGTGGACGCCGGTTCGGGTTACACGGTGTCTACATCGGCTGGCACCGCCACGGTGGCCGTATCCGACGACGATGTGCTCGAGGTCGGCGTGATCGGGGGTTCTGGGGTGACTGAGGGTGGTGACGCGGTGTTTACGGTGTCGGCGAGTCCGGCACCTACCGCGCCGTTGATTGTCAACGTGACGGTGGTGCAGACCGGAGATTTCGGGGTGAGTGCAGGTTCTCGGTCGGTGACGGTTCCGACGAGTGGTTCTGTGACGGTGACGGTTTCGACTTCCGATGATGAGGTGGATGAGTTAGACGGGTCGGTGAGCGTCACTGTCGATTCGGGCGACGGTTATACAGTGTCTACCTTGCAGGGTTCGGCGAGTGTGGTTGTGTCTGATGACGATGTTCCGCCGCCGGTGGGGTGTGGGTCTGCTGATGCGTTGGCTGCGGAGGCGCGGGGGAATCATGATGCGTTGCCGAATACGGCGGCGAATCGTAAGGAGCGGAACGATTGGTGGCGGGCGTGGATTGCGTTGTCGGGCACTACGGGGACGTTTAACACGCCTTTGACTGCTGCGGAGGCAAAGGTGTTGGAGTCGGGCGATTCGCGTTGGACGCGGTTTCGGGCGGCTTTGGAGTGCTTGGAGGGCACCCTGCCCCTGGCCACGCCGGAGGTTAGTGTGACTGCGGGTGGCGGGATTACTGAGGGCGGGGATGCGGTGTTTACCGTGTTGGCAAGCCCGGCACCGTCTGCGTCGTTGTCGGTTGCTGTGACGGTTGCGCAGACCGGTGACTATGGCGCGACGACGGGTACCCGCACGGTCACTGTCGGAACCGGAGGCACTGCGACGGTGACGGTTTCGACTTCCGATGATGAGGTGGATGAGTTAGACGGGTCGGTGAGCGTCACTGTCGATTCGGGCGACGGTTATACAGTGTCTACCTTGCAGGGTTCGGCGAGTGTGGTTGTGTCTGATGACGATGTTCCGCCGCCGGTGGGGTGTGGGTCTGCTGATGCGTTGGCTGCGGAGGCGCGGGGGAATCATGATGCGTTGCCGAATACGGCGGCGAATCGTAAGGAGCGGAACGATTGGTGGCGGGCGTGGATTGCGTTGTCGGGCACTACGGGGACGTTTAACACGCCTTTGACTGCTGCGGAGGCAAAGGTGTTGGAGTCGGGCGATTCGCGTTGGACGCGGTTTCGGGCGGCTTTGGAGTGCTTGGAGGGCACCCTGCCCCTGGCCACGCCGGAGGTTAGTGTGACTGCGGGTGGCGGGATTACTGAGGGGGCAAATGCTTCGTTCACGGTGACCGCCGACCCGGTGCCGTCTGCGCCGTTGATTGTCAACGTGACGGTGGTGCAGACCGGAGATTTCGGGGTGAGTGCAGGTTCTCGGTCGGTGACGGTTCCGACGAGTGGTTCTGTGACGGTGACGGTTTCTACTTCTGATGATGATGTGGATGAGTTGGATGGGTCGGTGAGCGTGTCGGTGGATTCAGGCGACGGTTACACCGTGTCTACCTTGCAGGGTTCTGCGTCGGTGGTTGTGTCCGATGATGACGATCCGCCGCCGGTGGTCAGTGTGACTGGGGTTAGTGGGATCACTGAGGGGGCAAATGCTTCGTTCACGGTGACCGCCGACCCGGTGCCGTCTGCGCCGTTGATTGTCAACGTGACGGTGGTGCAGACCGGAGATTTCGGGGTGAGTGCAGGTTCTCGGTCGGTGACGGTTCCGACGAGTGGTTCTGTGACGGTGACGGTTTCTACTTCTGATGATGATGTGGATGAGTTGGATGGGTCGGTGAGCGTGTCGGTGGATTCAGGCGACGGTTACACCGTGTCTACCGCGCAAGGTTCTGCGTCGGTGGTTGTGTCCGATGATGACGATCCGCCGCCGGTGGTGGTGCCGGAGGTCAGTGTGACTGCGGGTAATGGGATCACTGAGGGTGGGGATGCTTCGTTTACTGTGTCGGCGAGCCCGGCACCTACCGCGCCGCTGACTGTCAATGTGACGGTGGCGCAGTCCGGCGATTTCGGGGCTCCTACGGGCACCCGCACGGTTACCGTTGGAACCGGCGGCAATGCGACGGTGACGGTTTCGACTTCTGATGATGATGTGGATGAGCCCGACGGCTCGGTCACCGCTACCGTGAAAAACGGCGATGGTTACACCGTTTCCGGCAGTCAGGGCTCAGCTACCGTCAATGTGGCTGATGATGACGATCCGCCCCTGGCCACGCCGGAGGTCAGTGTGACTGCGGGTAGCGGGATTACCGAGGGGGCAGACGCTTCGTTCACGGTTTCGGCGAGCCCGGCACCTACCGCGCCGTTGACTGTCAACGTGACGGTGGCGCAGACCGGCGACTTCGGGGTGAGTACCGGTTCTCGGTCGGTGACGGTTCCGACGAGTGGTTCTGCGACGGTGACTGTTTCCACTTCCGATGATGATGTGGATGAGCCCGACGGCTCGGTCACCGCTACCGTGAAAAACGGCGACGGTTACACGGTGTCCAGCACTGCGGGCTCGGCGAGTGTGGTTGTGTCAGATGACGATGACCCGCCGACGGATTTGCCCAAGGTGTCGGTGTCTGACTCGTCGCTCGTCGAGGGCGGGGCGATGCGGCTCATGGAGTTCCGCCTCGAGCTCAGCGAGCCCTCACTCCATAACGTCACGGTCCGCTACGAGATTGTTCCCGGCACGGTGAAACCGTCGGACTACTACGGCGGCGGGGGCCGGGTGGTGATCTGGGCGAACCGGACCACGGCCTCCCTCTACGTGTACATCAGAGACGACAGCCGTTCAGAGCGCGACGAGACCCTCTTCGTGGAGCTAACCGCCGCGGACGGGGCCGTCATCGCCGACGGCACCGGTGTCGGCACCATTATCGACGACGACTGAGACCCAAGCGACCAGGCGGGTTCAGGCAGGTACCGGGGTGACGAGCTGTCCGTAGCCCGGCTCCGCAGTCACCGCTCCGTCTCGGGCCACGATCCTGCCCCGCACCGTGGTCAGCACGGGAACACCTTTGAGCGTTTGGCCTTCGTACCCGGAGTAACCGGCCTTGGAGATCACCTCGTCCCTGGTAATCGTATGCTCGGCGTGGTAGTCGATGACCACCAGGTCGGCGTCGGATCCCACCTCCACGGTGCCCTTACGTGGGTAAAGCCCGAAACGTCGCGCCGGGTTGAAGGCACCGATCCGCACCACGTTGTCGAGGGAGATGAGGCCCTGGTGTGAGGCGTCCAATAGCTTCATCAGGTAATGCTGGAGCTGCGGGGTGCCGGTGGGGGTGGCCCACATGTTGTCCCAGCCGCCGGCCTTCTCCTCCAGAGTGTGAGGGGCATGGTCGGTTCCCAGCACATCGATGGTGCCGTCGGCGATTCCCTCCCAGAGCGCCTCTCTCCACTCGGGTTTGAGGCATCTCCCGATGGCGAGGGGACCCATATGGGCTATCTCGTCCCAGTCGCTGTGGAATAGTCCGAATGCGTTGACCTCGGAGGTGATGTCCTGTCCGTCGGCCTTGGCACGGCGGATCAGCTCCACCGTCCGGTCCGACATCATGTGGAGCACGTGCAGCGGTCCTCCCACGCCATGGTTGAGTTCGATCAGTGTGGCCACCCCGCTGTTCCACACCGTTCCGTCATACATCCATTCGGCCTTGGCGTAAGACTCGGGGTCCATCTTCCCCGCCTCGAAGTGGGCGTGTTCGATGAGGCCGAGGACCGCCTGATCGTTCGGGTGGACCATAAGCGGCCGTCCGGTGTCCGCCACGGCCTCCATGATCCGAACCAGGTCGTCGTGCTTGTGGACTCCCAATCCGGGCATGTGGGGGTAGCTGCGGGCGGCGTCCACCACCATGAAGACCTTGAAGCCGAGCGCGCCCATCTCCGCCATCTCCGTCACCATCTCCACGTTGGTGGGGGAGGGGTTGTGGTTGAAGTCGACCACGGCCCGCCGGGATTGGTCTTCGATCAGGGCACGGTAGCGCTCCGGCGTGGTGGTGGGCGGGTTGACGTTGGGCATTCCGACCGTGGTGGTAACTCCGCCCACCGCTGCTCCTCGGGTGGCGCTGGTTATGTCTTCCTTGTGGGTGAAACCGGGGTCACGATGGTGGGAGTGCGTGTCGATGAAGCCGGGGATCACCAGCCGACCGGCAGCGTCCACCACCTCCGAGGCCTCCACCGGGTCGTTCCCGCTCGGCCGGAGTTCGGCGATTTTCTCGCCCCGGATCAGGATGTCGGTCGGGTCGGTGAAGCCGCCGGTGGTCCAGACGGAACCACCTACGATGGCGAGATCGAATGAGGACATACCCAAAGCTCCTTGTCGGTCCGACGATGTGAACCCCACCCCTATGAGGGTACTCAGAATTGTCCTATCGGCCCGGGGCGGTAACCCGGGTCATCGCTTCTTCTCTCTGCGGCTCGGATCAGCTCCACGAGCCGCTGGGGGGTGATCGGTATCTCGTTGATCTCGATCCGCAGCGGTCGGAGGGCGTCCACGATGGCGTTGGCGATGGCACCGGGAGCGGAGGCGGTCGAGCCCTCCCCGGCCCCCTTCACGCCCAGGGTGTTGAGCGGGGTGGGATGGGGTCGGTGGATGACCTTGATGTCGGGGACGTCCGCGGCGGTGGGAAGCAGATAGTCGACGAAGGTTCCCGATAGGAGCTGTCCGTTTTCGTCGTACACCGCTTCCTCCAGGAGGGTGTTTCCGATCCCATGGGCCACCCCACCGTGTTGTTGGCCGTCCACCACCATCGGGTTCAGTACGGTGCCGCAGTCGTCTACCACCACGTAACCGGTGAGGCGGACGACACCGGTCTCCCGGTCCACGGTCACCGATGCGACGTGGGTTCCCGATCCGAAGGTGACCGTGGAGGGCACGAACTCGTCATGTGCGTTCAGCCCGGGTCCGTCACCGTCGGCGCGGTCGCGGGCGGCGGCGGCCAGCTCGGGGAAGCCGAGCCCGATGCCGGGCACCCCTCGGGGGCTCACCCGGCCGTCCCGGATTTCGAGGTCGGCCGGGTCGCATTCGAGTATTTCGCCCGCCAGATCGAGTATCTGTCGCCGCAGCTCGACCCCGACGCGGTGGACGACCGAACCCGCCGTGACCGCGCTCCGGCTTCCGAAAGTGCCTCCACCTCGGTCCAGGAGCCCGGTGTCGCCGAATCTGGCCTCGATGCGGTCGTAGGGAATCCCGAGTGCGTCTCCTGCCACCTGGGCCAGGGTGGTGGCATGGCTCTGGCCGTGCGGGTTGGATCCGCAGGTGAGCACCACCCTCCCCGAGTCGTCTATTTCGATGCGGGCGGTCTCGTGGGGACCCAGTCCGGTGGCCTCGACATGAGACGAGATACCGATGCCGCGGGCGAGGTTGCCTTCTCCGGCCTCGTCGGACGACCTGCGCTCCTCCCGGTATCCGGAGGCTTCGAGCGCGGTGCGGAGCTGGTCGGGGAAGTCGCCCGAGTCATACACCATGGGTGCCCCGTCCCGGTACAGCATGCCCATATCCCGAGGCATCTCATCGGCGGGGATCAGGTTGAGCAGTCGCAGTTCCGCCGGGTCGAGGCCCAGGTCGGCGGCGGCCATGTCCACCAGCCGATCGAGCACGAAGGTGGCCTCCGGGCGTCCGGCACCCCTGACCGGCGTGTTCCGGGTCTTGTTGGTGAGGACGCACAGCCCTTCCGCCTCGAAATGGTCGATGGCGAACTGGCCCCGGGCGTGGGAGGCGATGTTGAACGGCAGGGTCAGGCCGAACAGGTTGGCCGAGCCGCAGTCCTGGAAGATACGCATGCGGAGAGCCCGGAACCTCCCTGAGAGGTCGTAGGCCAGCCGGGCGTCGATGATCTGGTCACGGGAGTGGCGGGCGTTGCCCAGGTTCTCGCGGCGGTCCTCCAGCCACCGGACCGGCCTCTCCAGCGCTCGGGAAGCGAAGGCCACCAGGAGCTCCTCCGCATAGATGCCCCCGCCGAAGCTCCCGCCCATGGGAGGTGCTACCACCCGAAGATCGTCCTCGCCGCACCGGAGGAAGTCGGCCAGGTAGGAGCGGAGGACATGGGGTATCTGGGTGGTGGACCAGACCGTCAGCGGTTCGGTGCCTCCGGCCGGTACGCCCACCACGCCCCGGTTCTCTATGGGTGATCCCACCGAGCGCCCGATCCGGAATCGGCCGCTCACCGTTCGATCGGCTGTTCCTGCCACGCGTTCCGGATCACCGACCTTGATCCGGAACGAGGCCTGGACGTTTCCGGGCACGTCGGCCGCCACCCGATCGGCACCGGGTGCCATGGCCTCGAACGGGTCGACGATCGCCTCCGTCGGCTCGTAGTCCACCTCCACCAGCTCGGCGGCGTCCTCGGCGGTCGCTCGACCGGCGGCTACGAGGAGGGCCACCGGCTCACCCACCCGTGACACCTGGCCGGAGGCGAGGATCGGCTCCCTATATGGCCCCAGGAACACGTCGTGACGTTCCACGAAGGCGGGGGTCAGCGAGTAGAACTGGCGGGTCAGGGCAGGCTCGACGTCCACCAGATCATCGGCGGTGAACACCGCGACCACGCCGTCGGCGGCGAGCGCGGCGGTCGGGTCGATCGACAGGATGCGGGCCCTGGCGAACGGACTCCTGATCACGATCGCCTCGAGATGATCCTCGAACACCAGGTCGGCCAGGTACCTGCTCTGTCCTCGCAGCAGCCGGTCGTCCTCCCGCCGGGCCAGTGGCTTCCCGACCTGCTTCATGGAGCGGCCTGGCGGCGGACGAGATACTTAACGGCGGCCACAATGTTGTGGTAGCACCGTTTACTCCGGGGCACGGGATTACGGGCTCCCGATGCGGGCGATCGCCTCCATTTCGATCATCTGCCTGGGGTCGAAGAGCCGCTCGATTTGCACCAGGGTGGAGGCCGGCCACACATCGCCCCACTGCTCGCGCCACACGGGCTCGATAACGTCCCATAGCGTGATGTCCGTGACGTAGGTCCGGATCTGTACCACATCGTCCAGGGTGGCACCGGCGGAATCCAGCACGTTGGCCATGTTCACCAGAACCTGGCGCGCCTGGGCGGCCATGTCGTCGATGCCCACGATGGTCCCGTCGGCGGTCCGGGAGGTCAGCCCGCTTACGTAGAGGGTCGAAGTGTCCCCCTCTGCGGCGATGATATGGGCGAAGCCGTCTATAGGGACATGGTATTCGGGACTGTTGATCGCCTTCCGGCCCACTGAGACCTCCTCTTTCGCATCCGGCCAACCCGGGCGGGGTACGGGATTCGACAACCGGGCGGCACCCGCCATCGACGGTGGCTCTTTGTAGGTTAGCCCCGATCCTCCCACGCGCCCATCGGCCCGGATGTGTACGCTTGGGGTACCGATAAAGGATCGTCGACCCAGGGGAGGGTGATATATGAGAAGGATTTCGAGACGGACGGGATTGGTGGCTGCGCTTTTGAGCCTCGCGCTGGTGGCGGCCGCTTGCGCGGACGACGATGCCGAATCGTCCGGGGCCGGTTGCGCGGTCGACGGCGAGCTTCGTGAGACAACGCTCCTTCTCCCCTTCCCGTTCGCCGTACCGTTCTATTCGATCTTCGTGGCGGAGTCGCTGGGCTACTACGAGGAAGAGGGCATCTCGGTCAACATCGAGTTCGCCGACGGCAGCGCGTCGGTGGTTCAGCAGGTGGTGGCCAACAACGTAGAGTTCGGTCTGGCCGACCCCGGCCCGATCGTGGACGCCGTAGCGCTGGGCGAAGACCTCAAGGTGGTGTTCGTACTCCAGAACCGGCTCATCTATGCACTGGTGACGCCCGCCGGATCGCCCTATACCACTATGGAATCCTTCGCCGGACAGACCCTCGGCGTGTCGGAGGCCACTGCCGGTGAGGTGCCGTTCTTCGAGAGCATGCTGGCGGCCGCCGGTATCGACCCGGAGGCGGATGTGGAGATCATCGAGACCGGTGCGGGCGGGACCACCGCCGCCGCGTTCGACAGCGACCGGATCGTGGCCTACTTCTCGGATTACTTCAACGTGATCGAGCTGGGCTTCGAAGTTGAACTTAACGAGTTCGACCTCGGCGAGTTCGGGCTGCTCAACGGGGCCAGCATCGTGGTACAGCAAGAGCTCATCGATAGCGATCCCGGCCTGATCGAGTGCCTGCTGCGGCCGATAGCCCGGGCGGCGGAGTACACCCACGCCGATCCGAGAGCGGGCCTGGACGCGATCGCTGCTGCCCGCCCCGATCAGGTTGGCGATCCCGAAGGGTTCGACAAGCTGGCCATCGAGGAGAGCATCAAGCGGCAGCTGCCATACGAGGACTCGGGCAACCTGCTGGGTTGGAACCGTCCGGATTCGTGGACGGCCTACATCGACCTGCTGGCCTCACGGGGCACCCTCGGCGATGGCTTCGATCCCACCTCGGTGTATACCAACGAGTTCATCGAAACCGTCAACGACTTCGACAAGCAGGCGGAGCGGGACGCCGCCACGTCGGCTTGATCGGTCTTAGAGCCGAAAACACACGGAAGGGTCGCCATCCGGCGGCCCTTCTGCTTTTCCCGACAACTATTGGAGGCGCTGCATCCTGGTGGTCGCCGACCAGAAGATGACCTTGCGTTCCGTGTAGGCGATCAGCGAGTAGAGCAGATAGGCGAGCACGGACACGATGAACAGGAAGGCGAACAGCCGGGCGGTCTCGAGCCGGGCGGCCGCGAACTCGATTTGAAACCCCAGCCCGTCCTGGGCACCGGCGAATTCACCGATGACCGCTCCGATGGCGGCGAAGGCCATGGCGGTGCGGAGCGAGGCGAACACGAACGGGGCGGAGCGGGGGAGCTTGAGCCGCAGGAACGTCTGCCATCGGGAGGCCCGGATCGATGCCATCAACTCCAGTTCCTCCTCCTCGGTGGATTGCAGTCCGGTGACCGTGTTGACGAACACCGGGAAGAAGCAGATGACCGCGGCGATGAGGATCTTCGGCATGGCACCGAACCCGAACCAGATCACGAACAGGGGGGCGATGGCGATCTTGGGCGTCGAGTTGAGGGCGATGGTGTAGGGGATCACGATCCGGCGCGCAGTGGCGAACTCGGCGACCAGAGAGCCGATCACGAGGGCCATTCCCGAACCCAGCAGGAACCCGAACACGATCTCATACAACGTGATCCAGGTGTCCTTCCAGTAGGCCAGGTTGCTGAACATGTTGGTTATCACGAACCAGATGGCGGACATGATCGAGGAGGGTGCCGGCACCACGATCGGGTTGACCCCGCCACTTTGCGACACGTACTCCCACACACCCAGGATCACCACCAGGGAGGCGAGGAACGTCAAAGCCGACTTGGCCCGGTCGCTCATAGCAGGCTGTCCTTGGCCAACTCCAGCAGGGAACGGGCCTCCCGGATGTAGACATTCAACTCATCCGAAGCCAGCAAGCCCTCCGACCGATCCCGGCCCAGCGGAACCTCCACCTCCCCGGCGATCTTGCCGGGTCGCGGTGTCATCACCACCACCCGGTCACCGATGAAGGCCGCCTCAAGCGGGTTGTGGGTCACGAGCAGGGCACTCCGGTTCTGCTGGATGATGATGCGGCGGAGCTCCAGGTCCATGTACTCGCGGGTCATCTCGTCCAGCGCCCCGAACGGCTCATCGAGGAGGAGCACCTTCGGTTCGCCCATCAGCATCCGGCAGATAGCGACACGTTGCTGCATCCCGCCCGACAGCTCCCACGGATAGCGTTGCCCGAAGCCCGAGAGCCCGGCCAGAGCGATGAGGTCGTTGGCCCGGTCGAGAAAATCCGCCCGCTTGGCACCCTGGGTGCGCACGGGCAACAGCACGTTGTCGACCACCTTGAGCCAGGGGAACAGGACAGGCTTCTGGAACATCATCCCGGTCAGCTCTCCAGGCTCGGTCACCGGGACACCATCGACGAATATCCGCCCTTCGGTGGCCGGGTAAAGGCCCCCGATCATCTTCAGCAGGGTGCTCTTGCCGCATCCGCTAGGGCCCAGCAGTGCTACTACTTCGCCCTGTTCGACCCGCATCGTGATGTCCTCCAAGGCGACGAGAGCCTCTGGGGTGCCCTCGTTGTAGACCTTGGTTGCCCGCTCCACATATACGGCAGGATGGGTTCCTCGACCGTGATCGGAAGGGTCGGGGACGTCCACGGCGGGCTGGGGAGATCTCTTGGGCCGGAAGCGAACCATCAAGCCCGTCTTCTATTGGTTAGCTCAAAGACCCGTCTTGGCGTCCGGTCCGGCAATACGCACAGGGGGATACTCACCCGCGAGAGTATAAAGCAGGCAGGGAAAAGGGCCGCCACCTGCCCTCCGGCTAAGAGGCTATTACTGCAGGTTTATCCAGGGGGTTTTGGTGAAGGTCTTTTCCGATGGGAGGACGCCAAAAGTCCAGCAGGTACTCGAAGGTCACCCCCATGGTTATGTAGTTGCTGGGCCAGCCGAAGATGCCGATCCGGTTCACTATGTTGGTGCGGTCCCAGATGATGATGTTCCTCAGCTCGTATCCCCGTCGCCGTAGCTCCTCGATCAGGGCGACATGGATGGTTATGCGTTGGTTCTCCCACCACATATCCGGAACGTTGATAACGCAGTGCCCCTTCGGGCGCAACAGCGCTAGCAGCGACTCAAAGATTTCTCCCATGTTTTCCGTGTACTCATCCAGCTCCATTGTCCCGAGGTCCCGTGGATCCTGGGAGTACTGTTCGACCTTGCCGAGTTGTTCGTTCTTACGGTTGCGGCGCGACTTGTTCTTCCGCTTGCGGTTCAGCAGGTTTGCATAAGGCGGGGAGGTGATGATGAGGCCGACCGACTCGGTAGGAAGGTACCGGTCGATGGATCTGGCGTCGTCCTGGATCACCATCTGCCGGGCCTCGGTAAAGAGGTTCCGGTTGTTGCTCAGCCGCTCCCGGCTCAAACGGACGTAGTTCTCCGACAGGTCGAACCCCACCGCATTACGGTTGGTGTCCTGGGCGGAAACCAGGGTGGTACCGCTGCCCACGAACGGGTCCAACACCAGCTCCCCGGCGTGGGTGAACTGACTGATGATGCGTGACGAAAGCGCAATCGGGTAGGTAGCCGGATGTACGCTCTTGTCACGGATATCCCGTTTCTCGTAGAAGAACTGCCAGACGCCTATCTGGTTCTTCAGCCATTCCTTGGCGGTAAGGCAGCAGATGTGCTTGGGCGGGCAGTCGCAGGTTCGGTTCATACCAATGTCAAGCATCAACCCGCGAGGGTAGTATTGATCGGCAAAGCTTTGCAGAGAGGGGCAGGTCTTGATCACGGTCGATCAATATCAGATAACCGAAGACCAGATTCTTTTCGACCAATCCGCCGAAGAACACCGGCTGAAAGAGATCGCCTACTCGTAATGAGGGTGCTGAAAAATGTCCGGTTGGCCCGATATCAGGAAAGCCCCTGGTTAGATGCAATTGCGGGCCAAGCATCCCCAATCTTTTTCAACACCCTCATAGGACACCACGACCTCCGGCAGGATAAGATTCCGGTTGAGCCATAAGCCCGAAAAAGGAGCAAGTCCTTGCGAAGAGTCCCCACCACCTCAGCCGCCGGAGCAGATCTGGTACCCATGTTCCGAGACCATATGGAGTTGTGCGGGGTGGGTCCCGGGCAGACCGTCATGGCCTTCACCAACACCCAGAGCAACCCGGCCTATATCACGGCACTGATGGGTGCGGTCGGAGTCCTGGGGGGCGACTTCTTCCAGATTATGGTGCCTGCCGATGACTCCTGGATGAAGTCGCAGACCATAGTCGAGGCCTGGAAGGGATGCGACATGGTGGTGTGCTTCCTGGCCAGCATCGGATCCCATTGGATCTACTCGGACGCCCACAACGAAGCCTTGGATGCCGGGGTTCGTACCCTGATGATCGAGGAACCCGAAGATCATCTCCGCCGTCTGTTTCCGATACCGGTGCTCCGTGAGCGGGGAGAGGCCAGCGTGGAGTACATGAAAATGGCCGACACGATGCGGGTCTGGTCCGAAGCCGGAACCGACCTGACGGTCAGATACACCGGCCGACCCTTTGGTTCCCAGTACGGCTACACCGACCAGCCGGGACGTTGGGATCATTGGCCCTCCGGCCAGTGCGCCATAGCCCCGTTGGAGGATTCGGCGGAGGGCACCCTGGTGGTAGACGCCGGCGATGCCTTGCTGCCGATGGGCAAGTACGCCGACCAGCCTATCCGCATGGAGATACGCGAAGGAAGCATCGTCTCGATGGAGGGGGGTACCGACGCCCGCCTTCTCAAGGACTTCTTCGAGCTCCCCAAAGACCCACGAGCCTATGGCGTTTCCCATATCGGATGGGGTTATGAGCACCGCGCCAACTGGAATACGCTAGGACTCCGCTTCTGGGAGGGGGGCGGCATCATGGACACCGAGAGCTACTACGGCAACATGCTGATCGCCTTCGGGGCCAACTTCTTCCGCAA
>VXMP01000030.1:0-9570 GCA_009841075.1 Acidimicrobiia bacterium
ACGAACCGTCTTGGCCCCACCGTCTTCAGCGACAGAAGATTGGGTGCCGGCGGTAACGGTATCGGCGTCCACCGATAATGTGATCGAAGACGGCGCACCATCATCATCAGTAATAGTCCCCACCGCAGAAGCCGCCGAAGACGAGATGACAGCGTTAGTTGCCTCCGACAACTGCACCTTAAACGTTTCGGCGGGTTCGTCTATCACATCGTCGGCGGTATCAACAGTGACAGTGGTGGTGGTGGCCCCGGCAGAAATAGTTATCTCCGTCAAAGCCACAGCCGTATAGTCCGTGTCAGCGGTCGCCTTATGAGAACCTGCGGTGTCTGTGGCGGTTTGCCATTTCACTTTCACATCTTTACCGGATGCAGCGCTCAGGCTGACCGTGAACGAAACCGCCGTGCCTTCGGTAGCCGACGCGTCGGATATTGATACGGTGGGAGGCGAATCGTTGTCGCTGATATCAACCGACGTGTCAGTGAACGTGACCTTCGTAGACGACGAACCACTGATACTCAACGACTCTGTGTCCTCGTCCAAGCTGTCATCATCGGGGGTCAACTCGAAATCAACAGAACCCGAAGCTTCACCCGCCGAAATCGTGACCGTAAGGTCACCAACCGTCGCATAATCAGTGCCTTCTGTAGCCGAATCGGTGTCGTCACCCACCGCAACCGTTATTGTCGTATCAGAATTAAACGTGGAGGCACCGTCGACTGTGGCGGTAACCCGAACCGTCTTTTTGCCACCGTCTTCAGCCACAGAGGTCTGCGTGCCGGCCGTTTCTGTGTCCGCATCCACAGTGAGGGTGATCGAAGTGGGTGTGGTGTCGTCGTCTTCTATCGTCACAGACGTGGCCGCCACCGTCAGTGTCAGATCCCCCGCCGCACCCGTGATGCTGATAGTTTCAGCACCTTCGGCGCGGCTGTCATCAGAAGGCGACAACGAAAAATCAGCAGAAGCCGACCCCTCACCCACCGGGATAGTGATAGTGAGGTCGGCAACTGTGGCATAGTCGACACCTTCTGTAGCCGAATCCGTGTTCGCACCGACCGCAACGGTTACGACAGTGGCGGTGGAGAAAGTAGTGCTGCCATCTACGGTGGCTGTAACCTGCGCTGTTTTCGCACCCCCATCTTCAGAAACCCCGGTTTGGGTGTCGTCCACACTGGTGTCGGCGTCCACCGACAGGGTTATCCCAGTCGGAGTCGCATCATCATCTGAGATAGTCCCCACCGCCGACCCAGCCGAAGACGACAGCTTCGCGTTGGTCGCATCCGACAGTTGCACCAAAAACGTTTCCGCGGGTTCGTCTATCACATCGGCTGTCGTCGCAACGGTGACCGTGGTCGATGTGGAACCGGCGGCGAAAGTTATTTCGGTTGCTGTCTGGGCGGTGTAATCAGAATCCGCGGTCGCCTTGTGGGTGCCGGCGGTGTGGTCGGCGGTAGCCCATTTCACTTTCACATCCCGCCCCGATGCCGCATCCAAGCTGACCGTGAACGAAACCGCGGTGCCTTCGGTAGCGGACGCGGCCGTCACAGACACCGTCGGTTTAGCATCATCGTCGTCGATAGTCACCGACGCAGCCTTCACCATCAAACCCACAGCCACCCCGGTGATGCTCAGTGTTTCGTCGTCTTCATCCAAACTGTCATTGTTGGGGGTGAGAGTGAAATCAACATAGGCGGAAGACTGACCGGCTGGGATTGTGATGGTTTTGTCGGTGACCGCTGTGTAATCAGTACCAGAAATCGCGGTGTCACCGGCGGCTCCCACTTTGACCGTTACCGTTGTGTCTACACCGAAAGTAGTAGTACCGTCAACCGTCGCCGTCACCCGAACCGTCTTCGCGCCCCCATCCTCAGCAACGCTGGTCTGTGCATCGTCGACGCTGGTATCCGCGTCCACAGACAAAGTAATCGCGGTGGGCGCGGCGTCATCGTCGGCGATCGTGATCTGGACGGGCTGCACCGTGTAGCCCGTCAATTGGCCAAGTACGCTGAGCGTCTTGTCGTCCTCTTCCCAGGAGTTATCCCTAGGGGTCAGGGTGAAGGTGCTGCTTCCACTGGATTGGAATCGATCTATCGTGATTTGGGCTGGTGTGCCGGCGGTGTAGTCCACCCCTTTTTGGGCGCTGTCCGAGGTCTGGCCTACTGAAAGCTGTACGTACTGCTCCACGCTGAAGACGGAGCCCCCGGTGAAGGTCGCCGTCACCGTCACCTGTTTGGCACCGCCGTTCTCGTCAACGCTGGTCTGCGCACCGGGGGCGGGGTCTGTGTCCACCGTGAGCTCCAAGCCGGGCGGAGGAAGATCCTGGTCCGTGACCCGAACTATTACGTTGCTGAAGTACGGGGGGAGCAGGTCGTAGTCGGTCCCGCTGTCGATCACGAACGGCCTGATTATGGTGACGTTCGAGTAGACGTGCTCGACCTTGTCGGGGTCTTCCGAGGTGACAGTCACCCATTGGGTTTTGTCCCAGTTCGAGGGGGTGAAGAGGAGCCGATAGGTGCTCAGGTGGACGTATAAAGCCGTGCTTTGGTAACCGAGTCCGATGCGGACGTTGCCGGTCGGCTTGGTCAGCAGGGTGACACCGAAGACGGCCTGGTTCTCTTGGACATCGGTGTCAGGGTCGTCTCGTTCGGCGATTGTCAGTTCTGAAGGATGGAGTCGGCCCCCGCGTATGTCGTTGTCGATGATGAACACGGCTGTGGATACTTTTATCCCGGCCTTCGATCCGACCACCGACACCCGCTCGCGGTCGTTTAGCTCGTCGATCAGGTCGTCGATGGGCGTGAGCGTAAACTCGGCGCTACCCCGGTCGGATCCGGAAGCGATCTGTATATCAAACGATGTGACCGGCTCATAGTCGACACCTGAAACTGCGGGGTCGCCTGAGGTGCCAACAGTGACAGTGATCGTGGTATCACTCTCTGCGTTCCCCGATCGAAGCACCGCCTCGACGGTGAACGTAGCGGCGGCACCGAGATCCTCTTGGACCGTATCGGTGCCGACCACGCTCAGAGAGAAAGGTGCCTGGGCGTCCGCGATGGTGCCGATAGCCTCCGCATCGGCAATCCTCAACGGGGTCTCGCTCAGGGTTACCTTGAAGGTCTCCTCGCCCTCGGTGAGGCTGTCCGTCAGCGTCACTACCTCGAACGTGGCGCTTGTCTGCCCCGCAGGAAACTTCACATACCGGGCGTTGTGGGTGTAGTCGCGACGTGGTGCCTGTTGCGTCGCGGTACCGTCCGATGTCACCGCCGTGACCTGTATGTCGCTGTGGTAGGGGACATCGAGGGTGACGGTGAACACCGCCGTCTCTCCCTCCGTAACCGTCACGTCACTGATTGAAAGCTCGCTGTCATCGTTCTCGATGATGCCCGCAGCATCGAGCCGGGTCACACCCCCGGACAGCACCGCGTTGACAGGTTGGTCCAGCCTAAGGAGTACGGTCTCGTCGCCCTCGGTGTAGCGGTCGCCGTTCACGGTCACCGTTACCGTCTGCTCGGTTACTCCGGGCGCGAACTTCAGTAGCGAACTGCCGGACAGTGCCTGGTAGTCCGTGCCGGACAACGCCGTGCCGGACAAGAGATCCTGGTAGCGCACGCTCGCTTCGAGTCCGCCGGCCTCAGAAAGCGAGATCGTGAACGTCAGCGAACTCGTCCCGGTGTCACCTTCCAGGATGGAGGGCGCATTCACAGAGATGCTCGGCGGGTCGTCGTCGTCCACGATCGTTCCCGTAGCCGACCCCGCCGCGGAAGACACCTGTGCGTTGGTCGGCGTGCCTAGTGTCAATTTCACCGTCTCGCCGCCCTCATAGAGCGTGTCGCCGAGAATCGGCACGAGGACGTCGGCGGTCGTGCTGCCGGAGGGGATAGTCACCAAAAGTGTGGTCGGTGCGGTGTAATCGGAGCCTGCCTGGGCGGTCCCGCCGAGAGTGAAGGGCACGGTTACCGCTCGACCACTTTCCGCCGAGAGGGTGACCGTAAAGGTCATGTCCGTGGAAACGTTGGGATCGTCTCCCTCGGCCACGTCCGCGGCTACCGACACAGACACGGTCGGCTCGTTGTCGTCGTCGGTGATGGTGATCTGCGTGTCTGTGAAGGTGAGATTGCCTGATGTTCCGGCGATGGAGATCTTTTCAGCGTCCTCGTCCAAAGAGTCGTCGGTCGGTGTGAGCGTGAAATCAACATAGGCGGTGGAGCT
Organism: Acidimicrobiia bacterium; assembly: GCA_009841075.1. Lineage (GTDB taxonomy): Bacteria > Actinomycetota > Acidimicrobiia > Spongiisociales > Spongiisociaceae > Spongiisocius. The sequence goes on from VXMP01000030.1 coordinate 4,207, forward strand.
ACCGGCGGGAATCGTGATCGTCTGGGTGCCGACCGTGCTGTAGTCGGTTCCCTCTTCAGCGGAATCGTCGTCGTCTCCCACCGTGACGGTCACCACCGTCGGCTCATCAAAGGTAGTGTCACCATCGACCGTGGCAGTCACCCGGACTGTCTTAGCGCCCCCGTCTTCTGCGACGCTGTTCTGGGTGTTGGCGGTGCCGATGTCGGAGTCCACCGAGAGTGTGATAGAGGTCGGCGCAGCGTCGTTGTCGGTGATAGTCCCCGTTGCTTCACCCGCGCTAGACGAAACCGTCGCATTGGTCGGTGAGGTGAGTTGGACGAGGAATGTCTCGGCGGGTTCGTCGATCACGTCCTCTTTAGTGTCCACGGTGACGGTGGCAGTGGTGGAACCGGCTGCGATGGTCACCTCGACCGCAGTGGAGACAGCTGTGTAATCCGTACCGGCGGTGGCCGGGTTCGCTCCGTCGCTGCTGTCTGTGGCGGTTGCCCATTTGACTTTCACGTTCCGTCCCGACTCGGCGTCTAAACGGATCGTGAACGACACCGTTCTGCCCTCTGTTGCGGTGGCGTCGGAGATCGACAGCACCGGCGGGTTATCGTCATCGGTGATCGTCACAGATGTGGGTGCCACCGTGAGGCTGCCCGATGTTCCGGTGACAGACAGTGTCTCGTTGTCCTCGTCAAGTGTGTCGTTGGTGGGCGTGAGTGTGAAAGTGTTAGACCCGGAAGCCACCCCCACCGGGATAGTCACAGTGAAAGAGTTGACTGCTGTGTAATCGGTGCCAGATATTGCAGTGTCGTCGGCGGCTCCTACAGTGACCGCGACGTCGGTTGCTTCGTCAAAGCGGGTGCTGCCGTCGACAGTAGCTGTGACGGTAACGGTCTTAGCCCCACCGTTCTCGGTCACCGACACCGGGCTGACTGTAAGTGTCAACGCCGACGGTGCGGCGTCATCGTCTGTGATCGTCCCGGTTGCTTCGCCTGCGGTGGCGGAGACGGCTGCGTTGGTCGGTGATGACAGTTGCACGAGGAACGTTTCGTTCGGTTCGTCGATCACATCCTCGAGAGTGTCGACTGTGATGGTTTTGGTGGTGGCTCCGGCGGTGATGGTCACTTCCTTTAGAGCTTGAGCCGTGTAATCGGTGTCGGCGGTAGCCTTATGAGAACCGCCGGTGTCATCGGCGGTTTGCCATTGCACTTTCACCTCCCGCCCTGATTCGGTATCCAGGCGGATCGTGAACGACACCGTGCCGCCTTCGGTTGCGGTGGCATCCGAGATAGATAGGGTGGGTTCGGTGTCATCATCGGTGATCGACAGCCGGGTGTTCGTGAATTTGAGACTTCCTGACGAACCTTTGATAGACAACGTTTCGGTGTCCTCATTTAGGGTGTCGTTGGTGGGTGTCAGAGTGAAGTCAACATGAGCTGATGCTTGTCCGGCAAGGATTTTGATGGTGAGGTCACCGACCGTGGAATAATCGGTTCCCTCTTCGGCGGTGTCGCCGCTGTTGCCGACTTTCACTGTCACTGTGGTGTCCGTGTTGAAGGTGGTGGAACCGTCGACGGTGGCGGTCACCCGTGCGGTTTTGGCCCCACCGTTTTCTGTCACACTGTTCTGCGTGTTGGTGATGGCGGTGTCGGCGTCAACTGTGAGAGTGATCGCAGTGGGTGTCACGTCATCATCGGTGATCGTCCCCGTCGCTGTGGCGACGGTGGTAGACAGCTTGGCGTTTTTCGCATCCGACAGCTGCACCAAAAACGTTTCGTCGGGTTCGTCTATCACATCGGCAGCTGTCGCGACTGTCACGGTGGTGGACGTTGATCCGGCTGCGATAGTTATCTCCGTCAGAGCCTGGGCGGTGTAGTCCGTGTCAGCGATGGCCTTGTTGGTGGCACCTGTGTGGTCTGCGGTTTGCCATTTCACTTTCACATCTCTGCCGGATGCAGCATTAAGACGGATCGTGAACGACACCTGGCTGCCTTCTGTAGCGGTGGCGTCTGAAATGGATACGGTCGGCTTCTCGTCGTCGTCTTCGATGGTGATCGCAGTGTGCGTGAAGCTAAGCGTCCCAGACGAACCCACTAGAGACAACGATTCGGTGTCTTCGTTCAAAGAATCGTTATCGGGTGTGAGAGTGAAATCAACATGAGCTGACGCTTGTCCGGCAAGGATTTTGATGGTGAGGTCACCGACGGTGGAATAATCGGTTCCCTCAACAGCGCTATCACCACTGTTCCCGACCTTCACCGTCACCGTGGTGTCCACATTGAAAGTAGTAGAACCGTCCACCGAGGCGGTCACCCGCACCGTCTTCGCACCCCCGCCTTCTGCAACCGAGGTTTGGGTGTCAACCGTTTCGGTGTCCGCGTCCACCGACAAAGTAATCGCAGTCGGTGCCACATCATCGTCGGTGATCGTGCCGGTAGCGGTGTGGTCTGAGGACGAGATAGCGGCGTTGGTCGCATCCGATATTTGCACAACAAACGTTTCGTCGGGTTCGTCTATCACATCCTCGAGAGTGGCCACCGTGATAGTGGTAGACGTTGACCCGGCGGCGATCGTCACCTCGGTAGCGGTGGTTTGGGCGGTGTAATCGGTGTCAGCAGTCGCCTTATGAGTGCCGCCGGTGTGGTCGGCGGTGGCCCATTTCACTTTCACATCTCTGCCGGATGCAGCATTAAGACGGATCGTGAACGACACCTGGCTGCCTTCTGTAGCGGTGGCGTCTGAAATGGATACGGTCGGCTTCTCGTCGTCGTCTTCGATGGTGATCGCAGTGTGCGTGAAGCTAAGCGTCCCAGACGAACCCACTAGAGACAACGATTCGGTGTCTTCGTTCAAAGAATCGTTATCGGGTGTGAGAGTGAAATCAACATGAGCTGACGCTTGTCCGGCAAGGATTTTGATGGTGAGGTCACCGACGGTGGAATAATCGGTTCCCTCAACAGCGCTATCACCACTGTTCCCGACCTTCACCGTCACCGTGGTGTCCACATTGAAAGTAGTAGAACCGTCCACCGAGGCGGTCACCCGCACCGTCTTCGCACCCCCGCCTTCTGCAACCGAGGTTTGGGTGTCAACCGTTTCGGTGTCCGCGTCCACCGACAAAGTAATCGCAGTCGGTGCCACATCATCGTCGGTGATCGTGCCGGTAGCCGTGGCGGTGGTAGACAGCTTCGCGTTGGTGGGGGCTGACAGTTGGACGGCAAACGTTTCGTCCGGTTCGTCTATCGCATCCTCCAGGGTGGCAACCGTCACCGTTTCGGATGTGGACCCGGCTGCAATGGTTATTTCCGTTGCCGCCCGGGAGGTGTAGTCCGTGTCAGCGGTAGCCTGGACGGCTCCCTCGCTGCTGTCATCCGCGGTTTGCCATTTCACTTTCACATCTCTGCCGGATGCAGCATTAAGACGGATCGTGAACGACACCTGGCTGCCTTCTGTAGCGGTGGCGTCTGAAATGGATACGGTCGGCTTCTCGTCGTCGTCTTCGATGGTGATCGCAGTGTGCGTGAAGCTGAGCGTCCCAGACGAACCGATCAGAGATAACGTTTCGTCATCTTCGTCCAAAGAATCGTTATCGGGTGTGAGTGTGAAGTCAACATGGCCAGAAGCCTGTCCGGCTGAGATGGTGATCGTTTGGTCGGCGACTGTGTCATAGTCGGTTCCCTCGATTGCGGTGTCACCGCTGTTACCGACCTTGACAGTCACCGTCGTGTCCGCATTGAAGGTAGTGGTGCCGTCCACCGTGGCGGTGACTCGCACCGTTTTGGTGCCACCGTCCTCAGCAACGCCGGTTTGAACATTGTCGACGCTGGTGTCCGCGTCCACAGACAGGGTGATAGCTGTGGGGGTGGCGTCATCGTCTGTGATAGTGCCGGTAGCCGTGGCGGTGGTAGACAGCTTCGCGTTGGTGGGGGCGGATAGTTGCACCAGGAATGTTTCGGCGGGTTCGTCGATCACGTCGGCCAAAGTGTTCACCGTCACTGTGGTTTCGGTGGCTCCGGCAGATATGGTCACCTCGGTTAAAGCCTGGGCGGTGTAGTCAGTATCCGCGGTCGCCCGGTGTGTGCCTGTCGTGTGGTCGGCGGTTTGCCATTTCACTTTCACATCCCGACCGGATTCGGCATCAAGCCGGATCGTGAACATAACGGTTCCACCTTCTGTGGCGGTGGCGTCTGAAATGGATAGGGTCGGTTCAGCGTCGTCGTCTTCGATAGTGACCGCCGTGTCGGTGAACATGAGACTGCCTGAAGACCCGGTGACAGACAGTGTTTCGTGGTCTTCGTCCAGGTCGTCGTCGTCGGGTGTGAGGGTGAAGGTTTTAGACCCGGAAGCCACCCCGGCGGGGATGGTCACAGTGAAATCGTCGACTTCTGTGTAATCGGTGCCCTCGGTGGCGGTGTCGCTGCTGTCGCCGACCGTGACCGTCACATCGGTTGCCTTGTCGAAGCGGGTGCTGCCATCCAGAGAAGCGGTGACCGTGATCGTCTGGGCCCCGTCTTCTTCTCCGACTGTGCCCTCATCCACCGACAAGGTGATCGCGGTGGGCGGGTCGTCGTCGTCGGTTATGGTGCCCGTCGCGGTGTGGTCTGTAGATGAGAGGGTGGCGTTGGTCGGTGACGACAGCTCCACGAGGAAGGTTTCGTCGGGTTCGTCGATCACGTCTTCTGTGGTATCAACTGTGATAGTGGTAGACGTGGACCCGGCGGTGATGGTCACTTCGGTAGCGGTCGTCTGGGAGATGTAATCCGTGTCGGCGATGGCCTGATTTGTGCCGTCTGTGTCATCCGCAGTGTTCCATTTCACTTTCACGTCTCGACCGGATTCGGCATCCAAACTGATCGCGAACTCCACCTGGCCACCCTCCGTCGCCGAAGCCGCCGCGATAGACACAGTCGGCGGGTCATCATCATCTTCGATCGTGATCTGCGTGTGGGTGAAAGAAAGCGTCCCTGACGAACCCACTAGAGACAACGATTCGGTGTCTTCGTCGAGTGTGTCGTTATCGGGTGTGAGTGTGAAATCAACATATCCAGAAGACTGTCCGGCCGAGATGGTGATCGACAGGTCGGCGACCGTGTCATAGTCGGTACCCTCAACTGCGGTGTCGCCACTGTTACCCACCTTGACAGACACGGTCGTGTCCGCGTTGAAAGTAGTGGAACCGTCCACCGTCGCGGTCACCCGGGCTGTCTTCTGCCCGCCGTCTTCTGCCACGCTGTTCTGCACATTGTCGCTGCCGGTGTCGGCGTCCACCGACAATGTGATAGCGGTAGGTGTTGCATCATCATCGGTGATAGTGCCCGTGGCGGTGTCATCGTCTCCGAGGGTGGCGTTAGTGGCCTCCGACAACTCCACCCAAAA
>VXMP01000030.1:9670-14696 GCA_009841075.1 Acidimicrobiia bacterium
AAGGTTTCGTTAGGCTCGTCTAGAGCGTCTTCTTTGGTGGTGACCGTCACTATGGCAGACCTTGACCCGGCGGCGATAGTCACCTCGGTTGCGGTGGTGACAGCGGTGTAGTCGGTGTCAGCGGTAGCCTGATCCGCTCCCTCGCTGCCGTCATCTGCGGTGTTCCAATTAACTTTCACATCCCGGCCCGACACCGCATCCAAACTGATCGTGAACGACACCGTCCCGCCCTCTGTGGCTGTAGCGTCGGCGATCGACAGCACCGGCTTATCATCATCATCGGTGATGGTCACCGACGTGTTGGTGAAGGTGAGACTCCTCGACGAACCCGTGATAGAGATCGTCTCGTCGTCCTCGTCCAAATCGTCATCGGTGGGAGTCAAATCAAAATCGACATGGGCCGAAGCCTTACCGGCAGGAATCGTGATAGTCAACGCCCCAACGTTGGAATAGTCGGTGCCCTCCACTGCCGAGTCGCCGCTACCACCCACCGTCACCGTCACCGTAGTATCCCCATTGAAAGTGGTGCCACCATCCACCGAAGCGGTCACCCGTGCTGTCTTGGCCCCACCATCCTCTGTCACACTGCTCTGCACATCGTCGGTGTCGGTGTCGGCGTCCACCGACAAGGTGATGGCGGTGGGTGTGTCTTCGTCGTCAAGAATGGTCCCTACGGCCGATAGGTTTTCTGGAGGGGTTAAGTCGATAAAGCTGCTCACCTCGATCAGGAAGGTCTCGTTCGGCTCGTCGATAACATCTTCAATGGTCGCGACCTCCACCGTCGCGGTTGTAGACCCTGCCGGGATGGTCACCCATTGCTTGTACTGCTGATAATCAGTACCACTCGTGGCCGGGTTCGCGCCGTCGCTATCGGCGATTGTTACGAAATACCCTTTCGCCGCCTTCCCTGACACCGCATCCAGGGTGACCTTGAACACCACCTTCTCGCCCTCGGTGGCAGATGCGTTTGAGATAGTCAGTGTCGGTTCTGGGTCATCGTTGATGATTCCCACATTGGTTCCGGTGACGGTCAGGCCGCCGGATGTTCCGCTGAGGCTGATGGTTTTGTCGTCTTCGAAGAGGTCGTTGTCGGTGGGAGTCAGGTCGAAGTCAACATAGGCGGATGCCTGGCCGCCGGGAATTGTGATCGTCTGGTCACCAACTGTGCCGTAGTCTGTTCCTTCCTTTGCTGTGTCTCCGGCGGCTCCGACCGCGACAGTCACCACAGTGTCATCGTTAAAGGTGGTGCCCCCATCAACCGTGGCGGTCACCCGCACCGTCTTTTTCCCACCGTTCTCTGCCACACCCGTCTGGGTGTCATCGGCGGAAGTGTCGGCATCGACTGTCAAAGTCAACGCAGTGGGTGCCACATCATCGTCGGTGATCGTGCCGGTAGCGGTGGCGGCAGAAGACAGTTCGGCGTTGGTCGGGTCCGACAACACAACCTTAAACGTTTCGTTGGGTTCGTCTATCACATCGTCTGTGGTCGCGACTGTGACTGTGGTAGAAGTCGACCCGGCGGCAATGGTTATTTCGGTTGCCGTCTGGGCGGTGTAGTCGGTGTCGGCGGTGGCCTGATTGGTGCCGTCGGTGTGGTCGGCGGTAGCCCATTTCACTTTCACGTCCCGCCCTGATTCGGCATCCAAACTGATCGTGAACGACACGCTGTTGCCTTCTGTTGCGGTGGCGTCGTCGATAGACACCGTCGGCATGGCATCGTCGTCGGTGATCGTGATCTGCGTGTGGGTGAAAGAAAGCGTCCCGGATTTTCCTTTAATGGACAGGGTTTCGATGTCTTCGTCCCAAGAATCGTCGGTCGGGGTCAGTGCGAAGTCAACATAAGCGGAGGCTTGGCCGGCGGGGATTGTGATAGTTAGGTCGTTGACGGTGGTGTAATCAGTGCCAGAAATCGCAGTGTCACCGCTGTTGCCGACCGTCACAGTCACGGTGGTATCCGCGTTAAAGGTGGTGCCGCCATCCACAGAAGCGGTCACCCGTGCTGTCTTGGCCCCACCATCCTCTGCCACACTGCTCTGCACATCGTCGCTTTCAGTGTCGGCGTCCACAGACAAGGTGATGGAAGTAGGAGTGGCGTCATCGTCGCTGATAGTTCCAGTAGCTGTGATGGCGGTGCCAGAGAAGGTGGCGTTAGTCGGGGAGGTGAGCTGCACGAGGAAGGTTTTGTCGGGTTCGTCTATCACATCATGGGTAGTCGCGACCATGACTGTGGTAGTGGTCGACCCGGCTGCGATAGTCACCGTTTCGGCGGTGGTGACCGGGGTGTAATCAACATTGGCGGTAGCCGGATTGCTTCCGGTGGTGTCTGCGGCGGTGTTCCAATCAACCGTCACGTCCCACCCCGATGCGGCATCCAAACTGATCGTGAACGACACGGCGGTGCCTTCTGTTGCGGCGGCGTCGGCGATCGACAGCACCGGTGGGTCATCGTCATCGGTGATCGTGCCCGTCGCGGTGGCGGCAGTAGGCGACACTACGCCCCTAGGTGCCGACAGTTGGACGAGGAATGTTTCGTCCGGCTCATCTAGAGCATCTTCTTTGGTGGCGACCGTGACTGTGGTAGAAGTGGACCCGGCGGCGATGATCACATCCGTTAGAGCCTGCGCGGTGTAATCAACATTCGCGGCGGCCTGATTAGTGCCGCCCGTGTGGTCGGCTGTCTTCCATTTCACTCTCACCGGCAGACCTGATTCGGCACTAAGACTGATAGTGAAGGACACACTCCCACCCTCAGTAGCGGTAGCGGTTGCCCCGATCGACACCACCGGCGGGTCATCATCATCGATGATCGAGATCTCGGTGTTCGTGAAGGCAAGCGTTCCAGACGAACCCACAAGCGACAACGTTTCCTCGCGCTCGTCGAGGCTGTCGTCGGTGGGAGTCAACGTGAAATCAACAAAAGCCGACCGCTGGCCCGCCGGGATGGTGATAGTCAGGTCACCGACCGCCGTGTAGTCAGTGCCAGAAATCGCGGTGTCGCCGGTGTCGCCGACCTTTACCGTCACGGTGGTGTCCGCACCGAAAGTAGTGGAACCGTCCACCGTCGCCGTCACCCGTGCCGTCTTCGGCCCACCGTTCTCCAACACCCCGTTTTGCACATTGGCGAGTGTGGTGTCCGTGTCCACCGAGAGTGAGATCGCGGTCGGTGCCACATCATCATCGGTGATCGTCCCCGTCGCCTCACCCGCGGTGTCCGAGACGGTCGCGTTGGTGGAGGTGATCTGGACAATAAATGTTTCGTCAGGTTCGTCTATCACGTCCTCTGTCGTGTTGACGGCGACGGTGGCAGTGGTTGACCCGGCGGCGATGGTCACCTCCGCCGCAGCCACGGCCGTGTAATCCGTGTCGGCGGTGGCCTTATCCGCTCCCTCGCTGCTGTCATCCGCGGTGTTCCATTTGACTTTCACGTCCCGCCCCGACACCGGATCCAAACTGATCGTGAACGACACGGCGGTGCCTTCTGTAGCGGTGGCGGCGGCGATCGAAAGAGTCGGCATGTCATCGTCGTCGGTGATGGTCCCGATCGCGGTGGCTCGGGTGATAGTCGGGTCCCCGCCCGGGTCACCGTCCGCCTTCGCCGGGTCAGAGAGCCGGAACTCGAAGATCTCGTCATCCTCGTCCAGGGCGTCTTCGGCGGTGGCGACGGTGACGGTCTTGGTCTTCTCTCCCGCCGCGAAATCCAGTGTCTGGGCCACCGTAGTATGGGTGAAGTCGCCGGTCGAGGCCGCCTTGTCGTCTGTGGAGAGGGCAGTGGACCACTTCACCGACACCTCGTTTTGTGACGCCCCGGCGCGGGTCACGGTGAAGCTGAGCGCCCCGCCCTCGGTGGCACTAACGTCCGCCACCGAGAAGCTCGGGGTGTCGTCGACGTCCACGATACTGTTTCGAGATGTTCGGGGGTGGGGTGCCCTACTTCCCCCTATAGCAAAGAAGTTCACGTCTCCCCCGGCGTGGAACATTTCTACGGTATATCTTTCTTCGTTTATTTCGTCCAGGTCGTCCAGCGCAAACTGCACGGAGAAGGTCACCACCGGCGAATCGGATGTCGCCTGAACGGTGCCACTGATCGGTCCCGTGAAATCGGCGCTGTTTACGCTTCTTCCCCTATCTGAGAACACGATTCGCCAGGACAACGTCCCGTGCTTGTATGACGTCCCTGGCCTGGGTCGATACTCCAGGCTGAACGTCTTTGCTTCGCCCTCGGTTTCCTCCTTGGTGAAGTTATGGTGGTAGAACCCGCCATACACCACATTGGTGACGGTGACTGTTATGTCAATGGTGCCGGCGGTCCCGTCCTCGTCGACGGCTCGTAGCGTCACTTCGTAGACGTTGTCAGTGTTGTGGTCCGCCGGTGCCTCGAAATCCTGCGCCGGCAACGTGGGTCGTCCGGTGTCGGGATCGATACGGAACAGGTCGGCGTCGTTCCCACCGAGAGTCCAGGACAACTTACCGAATGGTTGGCCTCCCACCGCCGGCATAACCCAAACCTCGTTCTCAGGGATAGTCGAGTCGGTGATTCCGCTGAGGTCGAGAGTGGGATGGTCTTCGTCCCGGATGGTGACGGAGGAGGCGCTCCCAATCTGGAAGTTGGCGGGCGTGATGGAGGTGATACGGACCTCAAAGTCCTCATCGGGCTCGTCTACGGTGTCCTGTGTGGTCGTCACAACAAGGGTGGCGCTGGTTGTCCCGGCTCGGAGCGTCAACGACCCTTTGGAGACCGCTGTGAAGTCCGAGGGCGAGGTGGCGTCGCCGGACACGGTTTTCCAGGTCACCGTTGCGTCACGGTCGATCTGGTGGGAAAGCTCCAGCGTGACCCTTGCCTGACCCCCCTCGTCTACAACGGTGTCAACGAGGCTGACCACGCCCCGGTCGTCGTCATGAATGGTCTCTAGGAAGACGCCGCCGTCAAAGGCAGGCATTTGCAGTCCCGGCGAGGGGGAGTGAAAGGTCACAGTGAACGTCTCTTCAGCCTCGATGACCTCGTTGTCTATGGTCAGTACCTCGACGG